>DATGVQ010000084.1:0-4156 GCA_035300145.1 Acidiferrobacterales bacterium
GCCGGAGGGGCCTCCTACCAGCACCAGCGCCCAGATCGGGGACTCGGGAACCGGGATACATGCGGTGGCGGGGATACTTGCGGCGCTATACCAGCGGGTAACTACCGGAAAAGGGCAGCGGGTGGAAGTCGCGATGCAGGACGTCGTGTTGAACCTGTGCCGGGTCAAACTGCGCGACCAGCAGCGCCTGCAGCGCGGCCCGTTGTCCGAGTATCCAAACGAAACCGTCGGCGACGAGGTCCCACGCTCGGGCAACGCCTCCGGCGGCGGCCAGCTTGGCAATGGGCTGCGGTGCAGTCCGGGCGGGCCGAATGACTATGCCTACGTCATCGCGCAGGAGGCGGTATGGGAGCCGTTGATGAAACTCATCGGGCGCCCCGACATGCTCACCGATCCGAAGTTTGCCAAGGTCGACGCGCGCCGCAAAAATCAGGATGAGATGTGGAAGAATATCGAGGCCTGGACGCAGAAGCACACCAAGTTCGAAGTGATGCGCATGCTGAACGAAATCGACGTGCCGTGCGGCCCGATCCTCAGCATGAAGGATCTGATTGAGGACAAATCCCTCCAGGAGCGCGGGGTCGTCGTCGACGTCAAACATCCCAAGCGCGGTGTATTCAAGACGGTCGGTTGTCCGATCAACCTTTCCGATTCGCCGGTGGAAGTGCTCAGTTCACCTTTGCTGGGTGAGCATACCGAAGAAATTCTAAAGGAGGTCATGAAATATGGGAAAAAGGAGATCGAACAGCTGCGCGCAGAGGGTGTCGTTTAAAAATAAGTGAATTCCTCAACAATTAATTAAAATTCGCCATGCTTAGCGGCCGCCGAGAGTGGAATTATGCTCCCTTCTCAGGCGACCGCGGCATGCATCTTTTGGGAGATAAGCCATGAGCAATAAAAAAACAACAGTGCGGATGGTGCTGGATAAAGTTCGCGCTGACAAACGGACCGCACTGACCGCTCCGGAAGGCAAGGAAATCTGCGATGCCTATGGTATACCGGTGCCTAAGGAAGGATTGGCCGCATCGGCGAAGGAAGCCGCGAAGGTGGCGAAAAAAATAGGATTCCCGGTCGTCTTAAAAATCGTTTCTCCCGACATACTCCATAAGACCGAGGCCGGCGGTGTTATCGTGGGCTTGAGCAAACCGGCGGAAGTGGAAAAGGCCTACGCTAAAATCATAAAAAGCGCCAAGGCTTATAAAAAGAACGCCAAGCTGTTCGGCGTGCAGGTGCAACAAATGCTGACTCAGGGCGCGGCGCAAGAGGTCATTATCGGCGCCGTGACCGACCCCAGTTTCGGCAAGGTGGTCGCGTTCGGGCTGGGCGGCGTGCTGGTGGAAATTCTCAAGGACGTTACCTTCCGGCTGGCGCCGGCGACGCAACAAGAAGCGCTGTCGATGCTGGACGGCATAGCCGCGGCCCAGATCTTGCGCGGCGTGCGCGGGGCGCCCGGTGTCGACCGCAAGGCGCTGGCCAGGCTTATCGTAAACGTCTCGGAACTCGTGAGCGACTTCCCCGAGATAGCGGAAATGGATCTCAACCCGGTATTCGCGCGCCCTGACGGCGCGACCGCGGTAGACGTACGCATTGTCGTCGACTTCGCACCCGCCGCGCCGCGCTATCGCCCGACGCAGGAAGAAATTCTGAAAGCGATGAACCGCATCATGCAGCCGGACGCGGTCGCGGTGATCGGCGCGTCGTCGGAAGAGGGTAAAATCGGCAATTCGGTGATGAAAAACCTGATCAATGGCGGCTACAAAGGCAACATCTATCCGATCAATCCCAAGGCCGACGAGATACTGGGGAAAAAATGTTACAAGAGCGTCAAAGACATTCCCGGTCCGGTGGATATCGCCGTATTTGCCATTCCGGCAAAGTTTGTCGCGCAGGCCTTGGTTGAAGTCGGCGAGAAAAAGATCGCCGGTGCGATCCTGATCCCATCCGGCTTTGCCGAGATTGGGGAGACGGCACTGCAAAACGAAGTCGTGGCGGTGGCGCGCAAGTACAACGTGCGTCTCATGGGACCGAATATTTACGGGTTTTACTACACCCCTAAGAACTTGTGCGCGACCTTCTGCACCCCCTACGACGTCAAGGGCCATGTGGCGCTGTCGTCCCAGAGCGGCGGCGTGGGCATGGCGATTATCGGCTTCAGCCGTTCGGCCAAGATGGGCGTGTCCGCGATTGTCGGCTTGGGAAACAAATCCGATATCGACGAGGACGACTTACTGACCTTTTTCGAGCAGGATCCCAATACCCAGGCGATTGCGATGCACGCGGAAGACCTGAAAGACGGACGCGCGTTTGCCGAGGTCGCGAGCCGGGTGTCGAAAAAGAAGCCGGTGGTGATGTTAAAGGCGGGACGCACATCCATGGGCGCGCGCGCCGCCATCTCGCATACCGGGGCGCTGGCCGGTAACGACAAGATTTACGATGATATCCTGCGCCAGAGCGGCGTGATACGCGCCTACAGCATGCGCGACATGCTGGAATTCGCGCGCTGCCTGCCGATCCTGCCTACGCCGAAGGGAGAAAATGTCATCATTATCACCGGCGCCGGCGGCTCCGGCGTACTGCTGTCCGACGCTTGCGTGGACAACGGCTTGCAGTTGATGAAGATGCCCAAGGATCTGGACGAGGCCTTCAAGAAATTCATCCCTCCGTTTGGCGCCTCCGGTAATCCGGTTGATATCACCGGCGGCGAGCCACCGAGCACTTATAAGAACACCATCAGGCTCGGTCTCGAGGATGAACGCATCCATTCGTTGATTCTCGGCTACTGGCACACGATTGTGACCCCGCCGATGGTATTTGCGGAGCTGCTGGCCGAGGTCGTCGAGGAATGCCGGCAAAAAGGCATTAACAAGCCGGTGGTGGCGTCGCTCGTCGGTGACGTCCAAGTGGAGCAGGCCTGCGCCTACCTATTCGATCGCAAAATCGTCGCCTACGCCTATACCACGGAAATCCCGGTGGCCGTACTCGGCGCTAAATACCGCTGGGCGCGCAACGCCGGCCTGTTGTAATCGGATAACATTGCCAACGCCCTCCTTGACCGGGAGGGCGTTTCCCGCCAACGCCACGCGGCTTGCCCTTGTAGCCCGGATGGAGCAGAGCGGAATCCGGGGACGGATGGTACCGTCGGCGCGCTTCCCCGCATTGTCGCTTCATGCGGGCTACTCGTTGCTCCTTAGCCCCCCAGCGCCGTATCCTCGATCAAAGGTGCTTAAGGTAGCAAGCGTAGCGTGCCGTGCGCACGATTAATTCTTGAGTTGCCACGGAGTCTACGCTAAATTGTTTAATATTCTGACTCTCGACATTGAGATCGGTTAGCGCCCCTTTTTATGCCGTCTGCCGCAAGACGCAAAAGAAAGGGCGTTAATGTCTGCTGCCGCAAAATTAGTTAGGGGCATAAAAAGTGTTAGGTAATAGACTGTTCCACAACAAAATCAGACTAATCAAAGCACTCACTTTAATAGCGTCTTTGCTATTGGCTGGGTGCGGCGGCGGTGGTAGTGGTGGCGGCAATGGTGGTGGCACCCCTGGTACCTCACAACAGGGTGCCACCTGGGATAATTCCTCCTGGGATCGGCAGGTTTGGCAATAATAATTTACGGGGGTAAAGGCGTGAATTACAAACTCATCGGCGCAATTGTATTGGGTCTTGTTACTACTTCCATTACCGGGGCTACAAGTACGGGTGTACCCTTTATATTTTCCGCTGGCTCCCCCGCCCGGGCATCAGAAGTTAACGCCAACTTTGCCGCGTTGCAGGCGCAAATCGATAACCTTACTAGCGGCCCTTCTTTTCAAACGGTCAATGTCACTCGAATCGATGCAGCGGTAGGAAGCCAAGTCACCATCGCCGGTCAGGTATTCACGATCTGCGAGCGAATTGTTCCAAATCTTAATTCAGATGCTCAGTATCGTGTTCGCTTTCCATCACCTCTTATTAATTCCTCTAGACAATGTGAGATCTCGTCATCAGTAGCGCCATGGGATTCCACGATTAGTCCGGGCCCTCGCCGCGCAGTGATTGACGGTTATATAGTTGCCCTAGTCGCATCTAGATTCTTTAATATCGTTACCCTCCCTGTGAATCAAGAATTGTCCAGTTTCACTCAGAGTATAAGCCCCGTTATATTTGTTGAAGGTGGGG
>DATGVQ010000085.1:0-49286 GCA_035300145.1 Acidiferrobacterales bacterium
AACCTGACGTGGCACGGTTAACAGTGGCAGATTCTTAGGTCGTCGCTTCTTTGCACGAGCGTTTCGCAACAAAAGCCTACCACCAGAAGTGTTCAGCCCACCTATTTCCGGGGCGTTGGGGGCTTAACCGAGTGACATGAGGGTCTGGCTCTCCTTGAATCCTGGCGGCAAGCATCGGATCACAAGAAACAACGTTGAAAAATTATTCGACTTTATACCGCTCGATAATTTAACGCTCGACGATTTTGCACATGACGACTGCTAAATTGTTTATTTTACTTCTGAATTAAAATATCGAAATTAACCATAATGAGCAAAGGACTGGGAATTTTCAATATTCAGTGTGAGAGAGGTAGAATATTGGAAGTTAATCCGTCTATATAGGATCTATGCGCGAATTCTCTGTTCCTGGACCCCTCAAACAAGAGTTCGCCACGGTTAAAGCTGTTTGGCATTCAACGAGCGAGACTCGAGGTGTAGATGCGCTAGTACTTTCTTGGATCAAGTACGAAAAGCAATTACGGCGCTTGTTCTGCTTTCTAATTTTCCAGCACCCAAAGATTAGCGCAGACCAGATCAACGAAGTCATCGCCATTCTAGCGGAAAACAGAAACCTCTATCCGGAGACATTCATTGCAGGTATCAAGGCTCTCGGTGTTACATCGGTGCCAAAGCTGCTAGGCGAGCGGTATGTGCAGCTTTCTCGAGAGATAGGGCGAATAAAGAAATATCGAGACAAGTTGATACATGGCCAAGTCAGCGGCCAAGGTATCACGTCGGTTCAACTAGAGCGTGACATACTCTGGATCGTTGAATGGATCGCTTGCCTTGCGGACGCCGCCGAGTACGCATTCGGCTACGATGGGCTTAGGCGCAACACGTACCGAACGGCGAGATCTACTGCAAAGATCGCTGTTGCAAATTACCCGTTTACAACGCCCACAGAGCTAAAGGCATGGCTCTCCATGTTGGTGACGGGTCGTCGCAGAAATTAAAAGCATCTAGAAACTTGTTAGAGAGTAGTCGAAATTGGGAAGTGTGTTTATATCTGCTTTCCACGGTCATTTGCTATGTAGGTAGGGTTTTGTCAACTTAACACCGATATGAAAAAAAAAGCCAACACGTGAGCAAGACTGTCGCTGATGAAGGGCAGTTCCCATTAGATCGTTGGCTGCAGGTAGATAAGTTCACGCCACTGTGGAGCAAGTTTGATCGATCGACGAAACCGGAAAGCCATGCTTAATCCTCCCTAGGTTACTAAATATAGTCTTGCTGCTACCCCTAGCTCCTTCTTTAGCTGATAAGTTTGCCCATATGTTATTATTAACGTCCACTTTATTCGTAATAGTTTTTTATAACCCGTTACAATTAAAAACCGCTTGGTAACAGGCAGCACAACTGCTTCGGGTGCTGGTTAATCTGAGCACGTTGTTTCTGGAGTACTAGTATAAAAGGTGGGTGCTATGCATATTCCCTACAGTGGCGAGCATATTGCGGAAATTAATGTACAAAAAATTAGAGGTGAATTAGGTACAGGATTCTATCGGCTATGGTTTCACGCGGATGTTACTGTCTCTGCTCTGAGGCCATCCGAACAAAAAAGAAGAATTACCGTAAGAGAGTTCCGCGGTGAAGTACGAGTGCACGGCGCTGTCGCCAACCCAGATCACCTCTTAGGTCCGCTTTGTCCGGAGTCACCGGTTTTTATTGAACAATCAGCCAATGGACAAAAAAGTCAGATTCGCTTGTATATCGATTTAAATAAGGAGCAAATGGAAGCTCTTGAGAACATTCGTAATGGCGGGGATCTTTGGTTTAGATTTCATTGGATGGCTATTGGGAATGGACCCCAAGGCTTTTGGCCCATTAATGGGTGGTCAGGTTTAGAATTTCAGGCCAATCAAAGTGACTGGCTTAGAGTGCTGAAAGAGATGAATTATGGTGAGTTTCTACTCTTTGAAATACCCATACCAAAGGAAGAATATAATAGCGAACTCAGACAAAGCGTATTGTATCTTAGAAGAGCACGTGAAAATTTCTATAAAGGCGAGTGGGATAAGGCAATCGGCGACTGCCGAGATGTGCTGAAAAAGCTTACAGATGGGTTAGGAGATACTGATGAGATTTCGCGTGCGAAAAAGATGTATTGCGCCCGCAAAGGACAAAAGATTGCCTCTGAACTGGCACAAACTGGAGGGCCGAATACAACCACAGGGGATCCGAATCTTAGGGAAGAAATGACAGCAATTCAGCGATTCTTGTTCTTACGTGAGGCCTTGATGCACGTTACTCATCTAAGCCATCACGCATCAGACAATGCAGAAATAGAACTATTTGACAGAAAGGACGCGGCAAGTGTGCTTGCCCTTACTGCGGCGATCACGTCTAGATACTTAAAGTATTTGCCATAACTCGCCTGCCAGCGCCAACATTTCGTGCGGAGCACACCATCCAATACCGCGTTTTGAATTTTCGGGGAACGACAGGCTGGTCCCGGGCGCGCTAACCCCCGGCCTTCGCGAGAATCACCACGGACACGCCGCGCGCGTTGCGCTCCGCGTCCGGGTTCTGGTACGAATGTGGGAGGTTGCCGGGAAAGGCGAGCACGTCGCCCTGAGCGAGGTCGTTGCGCTCGCCGGCGCCGAAGATCGTGACTTGACCTTCGAGGCAGGTGAAATATTCGCGCGTGCCGCGCATCGCGCCGCGGGGTGCGAAGTCCATCACCGACAACGTCTCTTCGGGCACGGGCTCGGGGATGAGCGGTCGCAATGTCACACCGTTGCCGCGGCTGTGCGAGGAGATGTCGGATCGGGCAGGTCCTCAGCGCACCGCGGAGTCCCTGGCAAAATCGGGTGACTGGAACCCTGCGACGTGACCGCCTCAACCACGTCATCGTATTGCATGAGCGCCATCTGAGGCGAATACTCAGGCGCTATCTTCACTACTATCATCATTGGCGGACACATCTTTCATTGGCGATGGATGCGCCGCAATCGAGACCCGTGCAGCCGGCTCGCTAGTGCGCGGTGGTGGAATTTTCGGAACTCGGCGGCTTACATCACCCTTATGAACGGCTTGCGGCGTATTTCCAGAAGGAAGCATTCCAAGGCATATCCCACGGTAATGCAAGCCGCAAAACTCGCCGATATCCGACCGCTTGAGTTTATGATTGAAAAACCTGTGCGAATTGCTCACGATAGCGGGTACAACCAGTGCTGTGAATATAAAGACAACGGGTGGAAAAAATGCCAAAACAACCTCAAACTTCGTTCTCACCGCCGGATACCTGGCTTACCGAACACGGTGATGCGCTCTATCGTTACGCTTATTTTCATGGGCATGACGTGAACTTAGCCGAAGATTTGGTGCAAGAGACGCTGCTGGCGGCGCTGACCGCACGCGAAAATTTTGCCGGGCATTCCTCCGAACGCACCTGGTTAATTGCCATACTTAAACACAAGCTGGTAGACCATGTGCGTAAACAGGCGCGTGAGCAGCCGCTGGCAGAATGTGCCGAGAATGATGACGAGGCGGTGGAGGCGCTGTTTGCCGCCGATGGCCACTGGAAACGGCCACCGTCACTCTGGGAGACACCGATGCAAGCATTCGAACAAAAACAGTTTTGGCAGGTCTTCGCACGCTGCATCGCCGGCCTGCCGGCGGCGCAGGCCCACGCCTTTCGCCTATGCGAAATTGTTGGGCGGGAGGGAAACGAGGCATGTAAGGTTTTAGGGATTAGCGCGACTAATTTATGGGTCTTGCTTCACCGCGCGCGTTTGCGCCTGAGGCAATGCCTGGAGATTCAATGGTTTGGCACAAACGGGAAACGTTAATGTTGTCGTGTAAAGAAGTGACGCGATTAGTGTCGATGTCTTATGAAAAGCGCCTGTCCTGGCTGGAACGAGCGGGTGTGCGCATGCATTTACTGATGTGCCGTTTTTGTACGCGGTTCGCGCAGCAGATGCGATTTCTGCACACCGCCTGTCATCGCTTTCAGGAATTCTTACAGGAAGACGATACTATCCATCTCTCTGAAACGGCAAGATTGCGTATTCACGATGTCTTGAGCCGTAGTCACTGATTATTCGGCTATCAAATTACTTAACCTAGAAGAGGAGTTTACGGCATGAGGCGGGGGAATGGCGTATGAGCGAGGTACCTCAGACCCAGGGCAGCATATCTGACGATATTAAACCGGGCGTCGTGGTTCATGGCAGCGCGGCGGGATTTGCGCAGGAAATTATCGTCGGGCCACACCGCCTGGAGGCCGATGAACCGGTTGCCGCCGGCGGCACGGACACCGGGCCGTCCCCGTATGACTTTCTCCTCGCTGCCTTCGGTTCCTGCACGTCGATGACGGTGGCGATGTATGCACGCCGAAAAAATTGGCCGCTTGAACGCGTGACGGTTCGGCTGCGGCATTCGAGGGAATATGCATCCGATTGCCTGAACTGCGAAACCAAGGAAGGCATGCTCGACCGGATCGAGCGCGACATTGAGCTCATCGGACCCTTGACGGCAGAACAACGCGTGCGATTGCTCGAGATAGCGGATAAATGTCCGGTCCATCGGACGCTGACCACCGAGATCGATATCCGGACACAATTGGTATGATTGATTTTATGGTTGCGTCCGCTACCGCTGGCGGGCGTTGATACCGAACCATACCCCTGGGTTCAAGCCCTATTTTCCGCCTCGTCGCACCCACAACATTTCGAGCTTAACCTGCGCGTCCTTGAGCAAGTTAAACACCGGGCAACGCGCCTCGGTTTCCTCGGCTACCTGCTGCAGCCGTTCTTCAGGTTCGTCGGTATCCACTATCGCCTGTACGCGCACGGTTTGGAAGTGCGGACGCACGGAGCGATCGCCCGAGCGACCACGAATGTCGATCGTGTACATCGCCTCGAAATCGATGCCGCGATACTGGAACCCTAGGTCTTTCGCCGTGCGGCAAAAAGTGACCGATTCGCAGCCGCACAGCGCACCGAGTACGGCTTGCAACGGCGAGGGGCCCTTTCCCGTGCCGCCGTGCGGGACCGGTTCGTCGGTAACGAGGATACCGAACTCGCCACAGTCGATTTCAGTGCGCAGGGTCGCGTCGTTTTTTGCGGTAATTGATTTTTTGCGGATGATCGGTTTTGACAGATCAAGCTGCTCTTCGGATATCACTTGAGTTACCATAAGGCCTCCATTTAGGGTTCATGCCCCTGCGGGAATAGGGCTGCTAAAGGTCAACCCCTCCTATGTATGGATCTGCTACCTGGTTTGTGTTTATAACTTAGTCGCAGCACCCTAGGAAAACTTACACCTGAATTCAAAAAAACATTGAGCGTGATCCAATATAACGACGGCCGATAAGTTGGAGAACCGGGTGACGCGTCCGGATAATGAAGATAGCACGACGACGTGCGCTCATACCATGTAACCGATGTCGGAGGCACCTGTTGGGTAGGCAAATATAGTCGTCCTGAGAGCCTCGGCAGTCAGTCCTTGCCGTATGGCCAAGGCGAAAATATTGATCACTTCGTCCGCGTGCGGACCGACGAGATGCGCTCCCAGCACCCGGTCGGTTTCCTCAGCTACCAATACCTTGAACCCGTAGGTCGGCTCGGCAACGCGGAGGGCGGTGTACCAGTCGGACGCCTTTTGAGATTTGACGCGGAACCTAAGCCCGCGCTTATGCGCTTCCGCCTCGCTTAAGCCGACCGCGGCGATCGGCGGGACAGTGAACGCCACGCTCGGCACGCCCGTGTAGTCCGGCTTTCGCTTGTTGCCTTCGAGCAGATTCGCGGCCACGATCTTCGCGTCGTGGCTCGAGACGGGAGTCAGCGGCGGACCCATTTGCGCCGCATCACCCGCCGCGTATACGGCCGGGTTCGATGTGCTTTGCAGATACTCGTTCAGGTCCAGCCGGCCGTTCTTCACCGCCACTTCCGCCGCACCGAGATCAAGCGCTTCGAGGGCGGGGGCGCGGCCGGCAGCGTGAACGACGAGATCGGCCTCGAACATGCTCGCTTTTCCTTCGGAAGAGGCGCGAACCGAAAACCCGCTGCCAGTCTTCTCGATGCCTTCGACCTTGGTTCGCGTGCGAACATCGATGCCGATCCCGCGAAACTTCTCCATCAGCCAGCCGACGAGGTCCGGATCGAAGTGCGCGAGCATGCGCTCGCCCCGTTGCAAAACCGTGACCTGCGCACCGGCGCGCGCGGCGATGTGCGAGAACTCCGCGGCGATATAACCGCCGCCGGCCAGTACCATGCGGCGTGGCAACCGCTCAAGGTTAAGAAAGTCCTCATTGGTCGCTAAGTGCTCCTCGCCAGGAATCCCGAGCGTAACGGGTTCCGCCCCGGCCGCAATCAGGAAATGACGGCCTTCGAGAACCTCATCATCGACTTTCATTGTGTTCCGGCCGGTGAATCGCGCATGCCCGTGGAAGGTGTCGATGCCTTTCTCGGCGTACATCCGCTCGTGTTTCCCAGGGACGGGATCAGTGAAGGTGCGCTTGAACGCGATCAACTCCGGCCAGTTGATGTCCAATTTTCCGGCGACCCCGTGTTTCTGCATTCGGGACGCAAGATCGATGGCCTCCGCGCCGGAGACCAGCATTTTCTTGGGATCGCATCCGCGCAGCGCGCAGGTGCCGCCGAACGGCCGGAAGTCGATCACTGCGACGCTCCAACCCGCGGCGCGCACACGCATCGCGGCGACCATCGCCGCGGTTCCAGTTCCGACGATCACGAGGTCGTATTTCTTTGCCATGGCTTAGCTCCATTGCCCCGGAAGGGCGGCACCGAACATTTTTCGAAAAGACTATTCATCCCAGAACGCGGGCAGGATCGATGCCTCGGGCGACGACCGGCGTTCACGGCGGCGCCTGGGTGGTTCTTCGTCCAGTGCTCGCGCTCGCCATGCGTGCCGAAAAGCGCGGCTTCGCCGCCCTTTTCGTGCAGCAGCAACTTGATGGCGCTATTGATCAGTGCGAGGTGAGCGAAGCCTTGGGGGAAATTACCGAGAAAGGCCTCGGTCGCCGGATCGATCTCTTCGGCGAACAGTCCCACGTCGTTGCTCTTGGCTGCAAGGCGCTCGAACAGCGCGCGTGCCTCATCGGCGCGCCCGGCGGAAGAGCAGCGCCTCGACCATCAACGGCTCCCTAGAGGCGATGATGGAGCATCGTCGCATCGATGCCGCAAAGGCAATTACGGTTTTTTCAGAATGGTAGAAGGATAGCCTGCATCGGTAGTCGCTTTTTGCAATGCTTCGATAGAAGTTTTGCTGTCATCAAAAATGACAACCGCATGTTTATTTTCAAAAGAAACCTTTACATCCGCGACGCCGGACACTTTTTCCAGGCTTTTCTTCACCGTAACCGGGCATAAGGAACAGGTCATTCCCGGCACATTCAGCGTTACTGTTTTTGGAACTGCGAAGGCAGGATTGTTGAAAAACGAAATAAAGCTCAAAAACACGATGGACAACAATGCGCGGTTTATCATGGTCACTCTCCTAATAAAATAACGGGGCAAGATAAGGAAACACTAGGGCCAGCGTAATCAGTACGACAACTATCCAAAATAAAATCTTGTAGGCACGCTGAGCTTGCGGCGCTGCACATAAAGACTCCGGCGCACAGTCCTTTGCCGCCGCCGGGCGATAAATCTTACGATAGGCCAGGAAAAGGAAAAAAGCGCCAGCGGACAGAAAAATCGGGCGGTACGGCTCAAGCAGGGTTAAATGACTGACCCATGCGCCTCCAGTCCCTAGGGTGACTAACACCAGCGGACCTACACAACATAAGGACGCAGCGACGGCGGCCATTACGCCGCCGATCAAGGAACCTCTACCATTCACTCTCGATGGGGACATCTTTATAGTTTACTCCACACAACAGCTCATATGCTTAACATCACGATGATAGGCTTGCGCGGTAATCTTCACGACCTCGCTGTAGGTTGGAAAAACATGGACCAAATTGATGATATCCTCAACCGTTAGGCCAGATTGGATCGCAAGCGCTGCCTCATGGATAATCTCGGCGGCATTCGGCGAGACCAGATGAAACCCTAGGATTTTTCTGGTGTCAGGGTGAATGGCCATTTTCGCTATGCCTTGCACCTGGTTGGTAATGTCAGCCTTCGGAACAAACCTCAGTTCCACCGTTCGGCAGTTACAGCGGCCCAGCCGGTGCATGGACTCGTCCTCGGTCAGTCCCACCGAGGCTACCTGGGGCTCGGTAAAAACGGCAAATGGGACAGCGTCATAATTAGTAGTCATTTTTCCACTATTAAAGGCATTTTGTACAGCGATTACCCCCTCTCTTGCCGCTAGCGTTTCTAGCCAGGGGGGCCCGGCAACATCGCCGGCCGCCCAAACGTCGGGTGCCTGAGTCCGCATCTGTTCATCGACTGCGATAAATCCATTCTTATCAGCCTGGAGGTCAATCGCTGAAAGGTTTAAATCTTCGGTATTGCCCTTCACACCAATCGCGACAAACAGCTTTTCTGCCCGGAATTCCAGCTCATGTCCCTGCTTGCCGACGGTAAGAGCAATCTCGTTGCCTAGTTTTCGCACCGCTTTGACTTGCGTACTGGTATGGACCTCGATCCCGTCATCGGTAAAGATTTTCTGGATCGTTCTAGAGACTTCGGGTTCCGTGATCGCCAATACCCGGTCCTGCGCCTCGATGACCGTCACCTTCGTTCCGAGATGCGCGAAAATTTGCGCCGTTTCAAGCCCCATGGGTCCTCCACCCAGGACCATCATGCTTTTAGGCAGCGCGCGCAGGCCGAACGCGCGAATGTTATCGAGCACATCCGTCTCACTTAGATTCTCCATTCCGGGTAGATGCAGCGGCTTATTCGAGGAGCCGGTTGCAATGAGTACCTGATTTGCTTCCAGCAGGATATGGCCAACACGGATGCGGCCAGGCCCTTCAAATTGGGCGCGCTCTTCGATCAGCTCGACATTCTTAAAGCCAGCCAAAATCTCCTGGTACTTGGACCTCCGGTTTCTTGCAACGACTTCCTCCTTCTCGGCGATGACCTCGGCAAAATCAAAGGCGGGAAGAACACTGGAAAGCGCGCGAAAACGCGGGTGAACGGCACGCCACCTATCAAAGCCTATTTCGAGCAAAAACTTACTCGGAACACAACCGACGTTGACGCAAGTGCCACCCAGGGGAAGCCCTTTGTTGATGAGGGCCGTCTTCACCCCTAATTCATTCGCCTTTGCAGCCGCAGCAAAGGCTGCTCCACCACCGCCTAGGATTGCTAACCTTACTTTCATACGGCCTCATCTCATGCAGTAAAAAGGGTCTTCTCGATATTTCTCATTTCGTTGTTACCGAGTAGCATAAAACCTATAGTAACTACAGATGCAAGGAGTAATTGGATATGGATAAAAAGGCGGCACTGAGTAAGACAAATCTAACGATCGGTGCGCTATCAAAACGGACCGGCTGTAAGGTTGAAACTATTCGCTACTATGAGCATATTGGCTTTCTTCCCGACCCACCGCGTACCGAAGCGGGGCACCGGCGTTATAACGAGAATCATTTCCGGCGGCTTATCTTCATCCGCCGCTGCCGAGAAATGGGGTTCCATCAGAGTCAGATAAAAACCCTCCTGCAACTCGTTGACGGCGGCCACTATACTTGCGCGGAAGTGAAAGAGATCGCCGTGCGACACTTGGGCGATATACAGCAAAAAATCGTGGATTTGAAAAAACTGGAGCGCATACTGAAGAATATGTCCGCACAGTGTAAGAGGGGCATGGTGCCGGAATGTCCAGTAATCGATGCGCTAACCTATACCAATTCCTGAGCTAATTTCCTGGAGCTAATCTAAATTAAGAAAATAGCCCCTAAGGCCGTTGAGGAATTCTATTTTTGGGAGGCAATAAATAACCCGCCCCTGGTTTCGCCAAAAGGAGCGGAACTGATGCGCGGCGTGTTACTTAATGACTGTTACTCTAGGAGGCTCTTAATGAACTGCTCATCTCGTCTTGACCCGAAATTGATACAATTTTTTGTAACCGCTTGTCTAATCTTCGCAGGCGGTCCGGTACGGGCCGACAACCTGTTCCCTATCCGGGAACGCAAACTGTCAGCACGAAGCATTCATTCGATACGCTCATGAATCGTCTCGAAAAGGCGGTTGCCGACAACGGCTTGGGAATCGTCGCCCAGGCCAGCGCCAGCCGGGGAGCCGCGGCCCGCGGCATAAAAATTTCGGGCAACACGGTGGTGATGGTATTCCGCAACGACTACGCCGTGCGCCTGCTGGCGGCAAACGTGTCCGCCGGTATTGAAGCTCCCTTGCGTATTTACGTCACTATTCGTTCCACTGGCGCTTGTTTTGGCGTGATTGCCGTAGTCAAGAGACAGCTTGTCTGGGGCGTGCCGGGTTTACTGTGCGGGGCCATTGGATTCATTTACCTCTGGGGCTGGTTGGTGAGTTAGCGATGTTGGTATTGTTGCGTCGCACGCGGGCAGCTCGACAACGTCGGGATCTCAAGTCCGCGGAAATATCGCGGGGGATAAATCGCATGCAGACGATTCTGCGCAGCACGGTATGCGTGGCCGTGTTCCTCGGTCTGGGGCAGTATGCCGGGGGCGATAGCGCCATCGCTGATGAAACTCCGAAAGCGACCGCTCCTTCCCAGAACAGCGGTGGTCATGCCTACACCAACCGCCTCATCGACTCGAACGATCCTTACCTGCTGTTGCACGCGCATAACCCGGTGGATTGGTATCCCTGGGGACCGGAAGCCCTCGCCCGGGCCCAGCGCGAGAACAAGCCCATTTTTCTCTCGATCGGCTACAGCACCTGCTACTGGTGTCACGTGGCGGAGCGAACGATCTACTCGAATCCGGAGATCGCCAAACTCATGAACCAGTGGTTCATCAACATCAAGGTGGACCGCGAGCAGCGGCCGGATCTGGACGAGATTTACATGCTGGCGACAGAGATCATGACGGGGCAGGGGGGCTGGCCCAACAACGTGTTTCTCACGCCCGATTTGAAACCCATCTTTGCCGGAAGTTATTTCCCGCCGAGCGACGATGCCTTGGGCCGGCCGGGATTTCCCACCGTCCTTCGGACCATCCACGAGGCGTTGATGGCGCATCGGCAGGACGTGATCGCCAGTGCGGATCGCGTGTTCAAGGTTATGCAACAGGCCCGACAGGAGAAAACCGACGCCGCCGAGATACCCCTGACGCCGGCGGCATGGCTAAAGCGAGCACGTGAGGGGTGGTTACAGCGCTTTGATGCCACCAACGGCGGCTTTCTCTCCGGCGACCGTGAGATGAAATTTCCCCAGGAGCCCGTTCTGGCAATGTTCCTGGCCGAATACCGGATTAGTCATAACCCCGAAGACCTCGAGGTTTTGACGGACACGCTCAATGCCATGGCCTTGGGCGGTATTTACGATCACCTCGGCGGCGGGTTTCATCGCTACAGCACGGAAAAAACCTGGTCGATACCGCATTTTGAAAAAATGCTTTACGACAACGCCCAGCTCCTGACGATCTATGACGAGGCCTATCGGCTGACCCAAAGTCCCCTCTACCGCTATATCGCCGAGGATGTGCGCGAATACCTGATCCGGCGGATGGCCGCGCCGGAAGGCGGATTTTTCACGGCCGAAGACGCCGAGGTGCGGGGCGAGGAGGGCGTCAGTTATCTGTGGACGCGGAAGGAAGTCACGTCGATCCTCGGCGCGGATGCGGCGCAGCGGTTCTTCAAGATTTATGCGTTGACACCCATGCCGGCGCAGAGTGCGGAAACGGTTCTGAACGACGCGGAACGCGGGGTGCTGCGCGTTGATGTTTCGCGGATGAAAAGAATGCGAACTTCAGACGGCGCGACGATCAAGATGCTTTCCGATCTGGCGCCGCTGCGCCAGAAGCTGCTCGCGGCGCGCGACCGGCGCCCGCAGCCGATGCGGGACGAGAAGATCATTGTCGCCCTCAATGGCCTGGTCATCGAGGCTTTTGTGCAGAGCGGACAGGTATTTCAACGGCCGGAGGATATCGCGGTGGCGCGCCGCGCGGCTGAGCGCATCTGGTCTCTTGGTTATGATTCGAAGAGTGGTCGTCTCAAACATGAGATCTTTCGCGGTCGCGCCCAGATCGACGGTTATCTGGACGATTACGCCTTGTTCGGCCGAGCGATGTTGTCGATGCATGAGGCAACTGGAGAAATTATCTGGCGGAACCGTTCCGCCCTCCTGGCGGATGCCATCCTGCAGAGATTTCAGCGCCGGGACGGATCATTGGCAACCACCGCCGGCGGTAACGGCCTGCCGATCCCGCCTCGGGACAGCGGCGACAACGTCTATCCATCCGGCACGTCCATCGCTATTGAATTGTTGCAACGACTGGCGGAGGCATCGGGCAAAGCCGCGTACGCCGCGGCCGCCGACCGCGCACTCCATCGTTTGAGCAGCCGGGTCCAACAGGACCCCGAGGTTTGGCCGGTCCTTGTTGTGGTGGCCAATATTCATCCCGCGCGCCAAGCGGCGAATAGCGGTGAGCGGGTAGTGGAATCAGGATCCGCCGCGGGCGCGCCGGCGCCAAGTCGTGATGCTTCTAAAAATCTTTCGTCATTGTCTACAGCCAGTCACGTACACATTACTGCAGAGATCCATGATGCGGGAGATCAGGACCGTATCATTATTATGCTGCACGTCGACCAGGGCTATCACATCAATGCCAATCCGGCATCCTTGGATTACTTGATTCCGACAAGCGTTACCTTCGAGGAGCTGGCACCGGCGAAAATCATCTACCCCAGCCCGGTTCGAATCCGCCCGGAATTCGCCCAGGAAGGATTGAATGTCTATGAAGGGGAGGTTCCGATCGTGGCGGTCGTGCCGAAAGACGTTTTGAACAAAAGGAAAACCCTTCGGGCGACCGTGACAGCACAGGCGTGCACGGATCAGGTCTGTCTGCCGCCGGCGAAATTGCCGGTCGTAGTGCAGGCATCGGCGAGTAGATAGATAAATAATTAACGCGAGGACGTCTTTAGGCCCGGTACACGTGCTAAGGCGTCGAGACAAACGACTTGCGCGGCGTCTGTGTGTCTGCCGGAGATATTATTTCAGGTAAGGTAACGACTACGGGTTTGGGATGTCCTGTGCGGTACGTCATAAATTGTTGGATAAGTTGCACCGATCGGTCGGCGGTCTTTGCCAATGGCGTCGGTGCGTGGTCGCCGATTTGGTGCAATAACGGGATATCCGCCTCGGAACCGAGGTAGCCTAATACCGCCAAGGCATAGCGTTGAGACGGCTCCGAGTTCACCCCGGCCGCTTGGCGCACCGCGGGAAGCTCGGAAGGGCCCAGGCGCACCAGCGCCGCAGCCGCCCGTCCACGCACCTCCCGATCCGGATCGGCCAAGGCCTGAATGAGTGCGGGCGCGGCCCGCGGATCGCGCGCGGAAAGAATGGAAAATCTTCCAGGCCGCTTCGGCGGCGGTCTCGCGGATCACGGGCTGGGGATCATTCCCTTGCGTCGCCAGGAATGGCAGTGCCTGGGGGTTGCCGAGCTCTCCCAGGGCGGTGATCATCCAGAAGCGCAGCGTCGGATCTTCAGCGGCGCGGATCATGGGTTCCACCGCTCGCGCGTCGCCCAGACGAGCCAGCGAACTGGCGGCCTCCACGGGGTTGTTGCGCGCCTCCAGGGCCTCGTTCAGCTTGGGCACCGCGCGCCGGTCGCCGATCATCCCCAAAGACTGGATCGCACAAAAGCGCAGGTCGCGGTTGGTTTTGTCGAACGCGGCCTCGGTGAGCGCGCCGAGCGCGCCCGATACGTCGCGCGATCCATTTAATCATTTGTACTCCTCCCGGCCGTGATAATCCGCTTTTTTGCGTTGTTACCGACTTAGGGCCTGAATGGTTTCGGCAATAATAAACTATAAGTGGGTAGCGGGGGCGGTTTGAAATCCAATTTCTCTATTACTGCTAAAGGGGCACTGGCATTTACACTTACTCGCATACATTAGCGGCAGAAAAAATCAAATGGCAAAACCTGTAAGGTTTGCACTCCGTGTGCGTCTAATTAATGTTGCTGTGCTAATCAGTTTTAGGAGAGCCTATGAATTCTACAAATCGCCTTAAGCCACGCCTGCCTGTTCCCAGCCTGGAAGTGAAAACACTTGCCGGCGATCCATGGAGGCTTACCGATCGAACCGCTGCCCACTTCATCATGATTGTGTTTTACCGCGGCCTTCATTGCCCCATCTGCAAACCTTATCTGCGTGATCTCGAAGCAAAATTAAATGAGTTTACCGCTCGCGGGGTAGATGTGATTGCGGTCAGCACCGATGACCGCGAGCGGGCACAAAAGTCGCAGCAGGAGTGGGGGCTTAAGCATCTCACTGTTGGGTATGGCTTAACCATTGAGAAAGCCCGCGAATGGGGATTGTATATCTCAAAAGCCATCAAAGAGAGTGAGCCGCATGCGTTTTCTGAACCGGGGCTGTTCTTGATCCGACCCGATAAAACGCTTTACGCCGCACAGATCAGTACCATGCCGTTTGCGCGTCCCTCCTTCAACGACCTTCTCGCGGCGCTGGATTTCATTATAAAAAATAATTACCCGGCGCGCGGCGAGGCGTAAGCGGGCTTTGCTTGAAGTATTTTTTTTGAATTCAAGTGTAAGCTTTTCTCGGGTGCTACGACTAAGTTATGAACACCCCGGCCAGTGCCAACTCCTTGGGCAAGCGATCCTGATGGGTGCGGAAGGCCCGCGGACTCGCGTCCGCGCGCCTCCGGGGAATAGGCCGCGATCATCTCGATGCCCAGGTGTCCCATGGCCCGCCCAAACTGCGTTGGATGGTTCTTGTCGACCTTGCCGCCTGCCGTAGGCAGAATGCCAGTAATGACTGCCACGGTCGCGGAATATGTCGAGAATGAAGACGAGGCGGTGGAGGCGCTGTTTGCCGCCGATGGCCACTGGAAGCGGCCGCCTTCGCTCTGGGAGACGCCAACCCAGGCATTAGAACAAAAACAATTTTGGCAAGTATTCGCGCGCTGTATCGCCGGACTGCCGGCGGCGCAGGCCCACGCCTTTCGCCTCTGCGAAATTGTTGGGTGGGAGGGAAACGAGGCATGTAAGGTTTTAGGGATTAGCGCGACTAATTTATGGGTCTTGCTTCACCGCGCGCGTTTGCGCCTGAGGCAATGCCTGGAGATTCAATGGTTTGGCCGCAAGGCAAAGGTGGAACGTTAATGTTGTCGTGCAAAGAAGTGACGCGATTAGTGTCGATGTCTTATGAAAAGCGCCTGTCGTGGCTGGAACGCATGGGTGTACGCATGCATTTACTGATGTGCCGTTTTTGTACGCGTTTCGCGCAGCAGATGCGGTTTCTGCATGCCGCCTGTCATCGCTTTCAGGAATTCTTACAGGAAGACGATACAGTCCATCTCTCTGAAACGGCAAGATTGCGTATTCACCATGTCTTGAGCCGTAATTATTGAATATTGACGATGAATATCACTTAAACTTAAAAAAAGGAGCTTATTATGGTACAGAATGTAAAATCCCACGCGCTGCTCGCCAGCGCCATCAGCAGCGTACTCGCCCTTGGCTTAGCCGCTGCGAGTCACACGGCCGCGGCGGCAGACATGGAAAAATGCGCCGGTATCGCCAAGGCCGGCAAAAACGATTGCGGTACTTCGCACAGCTCATGTGCGGGCACCGCTAAGAAGGATCACGAGACGTCCGCCTGGATCCTGGTGCCAAAAGGCACGTGCGAGAAGATTGCCGGCGGCGTGGTCACCAACGATCCGAACGCTAAACCCGGTGGCGCCGGCATGATGAAGTAAAGACGGCTAAGCAAGACCGCTATGCCTGCCTGCAACACCAGCAGGATCGCGTCCCCGATCCCGGCGTGCGCCGGGATCGGGCTGCGCGCGCAGCATTATCGCGAGCTTATCCAAACACGGCCGGCGGTAGGCTGGCTCGAAGTTCACAGCGAAAACTATTTCGGCGACGGCGGACCGCCGCTGTTTTATCTGGAACAAGCACGCGCGCACTATCCCTTGAGCCTGCACGGCGTGGGGCTTTCCTTGGGCTCGACCGATCCGCTTAACATAGCGCATCTGCGCAAACTTAAAGCGCTGATTCAACGTTTCGAACCCGGGCTCGTTTCCGAACACTTATGCTGGAGTTCCATCGACGGGCGTTATTTAAATGATTTGCTGCCGCTGCCTTACACCGAAGAGGCGCTGAAGCATGTTAGTGAGCGTATTAGCCGAGTCCAGGACTTTCTCGGCCACAAACTCTTGATCGAAAACGTCTCCAGCTATCTGCAATATAAACATTCCACTATCCCCGAATGGGAATTTATTACCGAGGCGGCGCTCGCATCCGGCTGCGGAATTTTGCTTGATGTTAATAATATTTATGTCAGTGCAGTCAATCATGGTTTTGATGCCGGACAATACCTCCAGGCGATTCCGGTTACAGCAGTACAGGAAATACATCTGGCGGGATTTGCGGTCAATCGCTATCCGGATGGCGATGTATTAATCGATAACCATGGTTCGCCGGTGCACGATAACGTCTGGGCGCTTTACCACAACGCGCTCCGGCGTTTCGGCCCGATTCCCACCCTCATTGAATGGGACAGCGATATCCCCGCTCTGTCGGTGCTGCTGCAAGAAGCACACAAGGCCGAGGCAATACTGGAGGAGCATCATGCCCTCGTTGCGTGAAGTACAGACCGCCGTTGCCGCCGGCGTATTTGGCGACGCGGCTGTACCGGATCATATTATTAGCCAGCGATTTTCCGGCGCACGCCATTTGCAAATCTATCGGAATAATACCTTCACAAGCCTCACTGAGGCGCTGCGGGCGGTATATCCGGTCATAACGCGCCTGGTCGGAGAAGAATTTTTCCGCCATGCCGCCCATGAGTACATCCGCCGTTATCCTTCCACCAGCGGCAACCTGCACGAATTCGGCCACGAATTCGCCGGATTTATCGCCGGCTTTCCTTCCGCTTCGGCATTGGTTTATTTGCCTGATGTCACGCGTTTGGAATGGGCTTATCACCAGGTCTTTCACGCCGCGGAACATGCGCCGCTGGCATTGAACGCGTTAGCCACGGTTCCGCAAGAGAAATATGCCGAACTCAAATTTAAATTGCATCCGGCCTGCCGCCTGCTTGCCTCGGAATATCCAATATTTCGGATCTGGCAAGTCAATCAACCGGATTATACCGGCGATAATACCGTGGATCTTTCTTTAGGCGGGAGCCGGCTACTAATCATCAGGCACCATCTAACGGTCGAAATAGAACCTCTTAGCGCCGGGGAATATGCGCTGCTGCGATCACTCGCATCCGGACACAATTTCGCGCGGGCTTGTGAGGCGGCGCTTGCAGCGGAAGCGCGGTTTGATCTTAATGGCTGCTTACCAAAACATGTGATGGCTGCAACCTTGGTGGGTTTCTTGCTCTAAGCGCGCCGCTGATCCTACTTAAGGAGGAATTATGCACCACATAAAAAAGGTAACGGTTCTCGCGACACCGATCATCAACGGGTTGGACTTCTTAAGCCCGGTGATCGATTTGTTCATCCGTCTTTGGGTGGCAAATGTATTTTGGAAATCCGGCCTGACAAAGATCGCCAGTTGGGATGCAACCGTGGCGCTTTTTACCTACGAATATCACGTGCCCCTGCTTCCGCCTGAAATCGCCGCCACCCTCGGCACCGCCGTCGAATTGATTTTTCCGGTTCTCCTGGCCTTTGGATTGGGCGCGCGCTTAAGCGCAGCGGTCTTGTTTGTCTTTAACATTATCGCGGTCATCTCTTATCCCGATCTGAGTGAAGTGGGACTTAAAGATCACATTTATTGGGGCATATTGCTGCTGGTGCCGCTGCTGCACGGCCCTGGGAAACTTTCCATCGATCATTTTATCTGGCAGAAATGGATGGCCCCTGGCTGATAAATAACAGCCTCATTTACCTATCTCAGCGTGCCTAACGGAACTTAGCGCGGCTCACGAACCACCCCCCCACAAGCCCCCTTGTTTTTGGGTGTGTCCGTCTTAGCTGATTCCAAACGCGGGTTTTCCGCCCTTTCTTTGACGCCCTGCGAATATTTTTCGAATCTGTAATCAATCTGTAACTCCAGCGAGCATAGCATGCCACTCATAGATGAGGCCCCTGTCTGCAGGAGAGCATGTGGGGAAGCTGGATAACAGCTATATCGGCGCGAACTTGTCGCCAAATATAAGCCGGATATAATAATAGAGAATATTTTAAAGAATAGAAAATAATAATAAGGAGTTCCCAAGTATGGGGTTTTGCACCGTAGATGCAGCAGTATACTGCTCCATGACCGAGCAAATCGGCCATCAGGAGGGGGGTCAAGCTGTACCTATCGAGTCCTTACCCACATTCACCATCACCCGTTCGGCCAAAGCACCGGCAGATGCGGTTGATTCCATTAGTCCGAATCGCGCTGCTGTCCGTAGTGTTGGACAGTTAAGATCGGTCGCGCGTTAGTTGCACCGAGGGATAGGGAGGAACATTGGAAGGCAGGCGACAGAAAGAGTCAGAAGACAACGCCGGCTCCTCCGAAAAAAGCGCATTTGCGGTTTCGGCGCCGGCCGTAACCCTGCCGAAGGGCGGCGGTGCGATCCGCGGGATAGGTGAGAAATTCGCCGCCAACCCGGTCACCGGCACCGGCTCCATGACCGTGCCGATCTTCACCTCGCCGGGACGCTCGGGTTTCGGCCCGCAACTGTCCCTGTCATACGACTCCGGCTCCGGAAACGGCCCGTTCGGCTTTGGCTGGAGTCTGGCGCTGCCTTCAATCACCCGAAAGACCGAAAAGGGATTGCCCCAGTATTTTGACGATGAGGAGTCGGATACATTCATTCTCTCTGGAGCAGAAGACCTTGTTCCGCAACTGATCCTGAACGGTGGGCAGTGGGTACGTGACAGTTCGCCCCGGAACAATGTTTTCAAAAAACAGAGTTATCTCATCCATCGTTATCGTCCGCGAGTGGAGGGCCTGTTTGCACGCATCGAGCGCTGGGTAAATCTATCTGATCCCACGGACACGTTCTGGCGCTCCATCTCCAGGGAAAACATCACCACCTGGTACGGCAAGACGAACGAGAGCAGGATTGCCGACCCGGCGGATCCCGGGCGGATTTTTACCTGGCTCATCTGCGAAAGCTATGACGACAAAGGCAACGTCATCGCCTATCGGTACAAACCGGAAAACTCGGATAAGGTCGATCTCTCCCAGGCCAACGAACGAAACCGCACCGATATCACGCGCTCCGCCAACCGCTATCTCAAGCATGTCTACTATGGCAACCAGACGCCTTACTTTCCGGACCTTAGCGCGGAAAATTCCCCCGTATTGCCCGCGGACTGGCATTTTGAGCTGGTCTTTGACTATGGCGAGCATGACCTGAAAGATCCGCTTCCTCAGGAAACCCAATCCCAATTCTGGAATCGCCGGGCCGATCCCTTTTCCAGTTATCGATCCACGTTTGAAGTCCGCACCTACCGCCTCTGCGGCCGCGCCCTGATGTTTCATCACTTCGAGGATGAAGCCAATGTCGGATTGAACTGTCTGGTACGTTCCACCGATTTCACTCATGCGCAGAGCATGGTTCCGCCGCCGGACCCCACCAAGCCCTTCTATTCCTATCTTTTATCCGTCACCCAAACCGGTTACGTGCGTAACCCCTTGGGCGGCTATTTCTCGCACTCACTGCCGCCCCTGCAGTTTGAATACACGGAAGCCGAAATCGATGAGACCGTTCAGGACGTCGATTCTGAGAGCCTGAAGAACCTTCCCTACGGAATCGACGGCAACAAGTATCGCTGGGTCGACCTGGATGGAGAGGGGGTGTCCGGGATTCTGACCGAGCAAGGAGAGGGCTGGTTCTACAAGCCGAACTTCAGTCCCGCCAATATCCAAACCCAGAATGGAGTTGAAACGACACTGCCCCGATTGGGTCCCACGCAGCTCGTTGCGCGGCAACCCTCGATAGCCGCGTTGAGTCGTGGCAGACAACAGTTGGTCAGCCTCGATAATGACGGCCAACTGGACCTGGTCGAATATGAAGAACCGACGCCAGGTTACTACGAACGAGCCGAAGAAGGAGGATGGGAGCCGTTCATCCCGTTTGAGTCGCTGCCCGTACTCGACTGGAAGAATCCCAACCTCAAATTCATAGACCTGACCGGGGACGGATTCCCGGATCTATTGATCAGCGAAGACGACGTCTTTTGGTGGCATGCCTCGCTTGCCAAGGCGGGCTTTGGTCCCGCGCAACGGGTGCAAAAGGCGCTCGACGAAGAGCAGGGCCCAAAACTGGTCTTTTACGACAGCACGGAAACGATTTTTCTGGCGGACATGTCCGGAGACGGACTGACCGACATCGTCCGCATCCGCAATGGCGAGGTCTGTTACTGGCCGAATCTGGGGTATGGCCGCTTTGGAACCAAGGTCACCATGGATCAGGCTCCCTGGTTTGAATCATCCGATCTTTTCGATGGACGCCGTATTCGCCTTGCCGATATCGACGGCTCCGGCACGGCCGATATCATCTATTTTGCAAGCGGAGGGGTCCACCTTTATTTCAACCAATCCGGCAATGCGTGGGGCAGTCGGCGTGTCCTCAACTCCTACCCCCCGGTGGAAAGTGTTTCCGCTGCCATGGCGCTGGATCTCCTGGGCAACGGCACCGCCTGCCTCGTTTGGTCATCTCCGCTGCCCGGTAATGCTCGCCAGCCCATGCGCTACATCGACCTCATGGGCGGGGAAAAACCCCATCTCCTTGTGAAAGCGATTAACAATCTGGGCGCCGAAACACGGGTCAAATACGCCCCTTCCACGAAGTTCTATATTGAAGACAAGCTGGCCGGCACTCCCTGGCTCACACGCATTCCTTTCCCGGTGCATGTGGTCGAGCGGACAGAGACGTACGACTACATCAGCCGGAACCTTTTTGCGACACGGTATGCCTACCACCATGGCTACTATGACGGGGTGGAGCGCGAGTTCCGCGGTTTTGGACGTGTCGACCAATGGGATACGGAAGAGCTGGCGACCCTTGCCGGCAGCAGCAGTTTCCCCCAGCCGACGAATATTGATGCCGCGTCCAATGTGCCACCGGTGCTGACCATGACCTGGTTTCACACCGGGGCCCTTTTCGAAGAAGGACGGGTTTCCAGACACTTCGAAGATGAATACTACCGGGAAGGCGATGCCAGCGAAGCAATCGCCGGGCTCTCGGATGCGGAGCTGGAAGCGATGCTGCTCCCCGATACCGTCTTCCCCACAACGGTCCGGTTGCCGGACGGCACTTCGATCCCGTATCAGTTTTCACCCGAAGAGTTGCGGGAGGCCAGCCGCTCGCTGCGCGGCTCGATCTTGCGGCAGGAGATTTATGCCCTGGACGGCACGGAAGCATCCGACCGTCCTTATAGCGCTTCCGAGCGCGATTACACGATAGAGGTGCTCCAGCCGCAGGGAATCAACCGATACGCGGTCTTTTTCACGCACGCGCGCGAATCGATCGATTACCACTACGAGCGCAAGCTCTACAAAGTGGCTAATGGGACCCTCGTTGATCCCAGCGCTGCGCCACCCAATGCCAAGACTGCGGCGGACCCGCGTGTCACGCATGCCTTGACGCTGGCCGTCGATGTGTTCGGCAATGTGCTGCAATCCGTCTCGATCGGCTATGGCCGGCGTTACCTGGATCCGGCGTTGATCTCCGAAGATCAGACAAAGCAAATCACTTCACTCTACGCCTACAACGAAAGTACCTTCACGAATTCCATCTCCTCGGACGATGCGTACCGTGCTCCGTTGCCGGCAGAGGCCAGCGGCTTTGAACTGATCCAGGTCAGTCCGAAGCCCCTAGCCTCCGGTCCGCAACCGGATATCACCAACCTCTTCCGGTTCGATGACTTGTTGTCCCAGGTCCAGGCGGCCGGCGATGGCCAGCATGAGCTGCCTTATGAAGACATCAATCCCACCGGACTGAATTCGGGGGAACCCTACCGACGCTTGATCAAGCGCATGCGCGCCTATTATCGGCCTGACGACATGGGCGCTTCCGCCGGCGATCCCAAGACCCTGCTGCCGCTGGGCACGCTGGAGTCTTTGGCGCTGCCAGGTGAGAGTTACAAACTGGCCTTCACACCGGGCCTGTTATCCCAGGTCTACCAGCGCGCTTCTACCGCGTTGCTGACCGCTCCGGCAAGTGTGCTTGGCGGCACGGGACCGGACGGAGGCGGCTACGTCGATCTGGACGGCCACTGGTGGGTCCCGTCGGGACGGATCTTTTACTCGCCTAACGCATCGGACAACCCCACCCAGGAATTGGTGAACGCACAGTTGCATTTCTTTCTCCCGCGCCGATTCGAGGATCCGTTCAGCAATGCCACGTCCGTCGATTATGACGATCCTCACGATCTGCTGGTGGTGAAAACCATCGATGCGGTCACGAACACAGTCACCGCGAACAACGACTACCGGGTACTTCAACCCGCGCTCGTCACCGACCCGAACGGCAACCAGACTAAGGTCCTGTTCGATGTTCTTGGGATGCCGGTGGCGACAGCAATCCTGGGGAAGAGCGGCGAGCTGGGTGACAACCTAGGCAACGTTAACGCGGATCCAATGCAAACGGACATCGACACCTTCTACGGAGCCGTTGATCCGCATACGGTGGCCCCGGGCCTATTGGGCGATGCCACCACCCGCATCGTCTACGATGTAAACCGGTTCTATAGCAGCCGCGCCGCGAATCCGACCGATGCGACCCAATGGGTGCCTGCTTTTTCTTCCACCCTGGCGCGGGAGACGCATGTCAGTGCTACTCCCGCGACCGGCCTCAAGATACAAATCAGTTTTTCCTACTCGGACGGGTTTGGGCGTGAAATCCAGAAAAAAATCCAGGCGGAACCAGGACCCATCGTGGATGGAGGGCCAACCGTCGATCCGCGGTGGGTGGGGAGCGGCTGGACCATCTACAACAACAAGGGAAAACCGGTTCGCCAGTACGAGCCCTTCTTCAGCCAGCTCCCCGTTAAAGGTCACCAGTTCGAATTTGGGGTGCAAGTCGGGGTCAGCCCCATCCTTTGCTACGACCCGGTCGAGCGCGTTGTGGCTACGATCCACCCCAACCAGACCTATGAGAAGGTTGTGTTTGACCCCTGGCGCCAGGCTACATGGGATGTCAACGATACCGTTCTTCAAACGGATCCCACGACCGATCCGGATGTAGGCGGCTTTTTCCAGCAGCTACCCGCCGCGGACTATTCGCCGACCTGGTACGCCCAGAGAATCGGCAAGCCGCCGAGCGACCCGGATCACGATGCCGCCGTCAAGGCGGGCGCGCATGCCAACACGCCCACGGTTGCCCATTTCGACACCCTCGGGCGTGCTTTCCTGACCATCGCGGACAATGCCACCGATAAATTCCCATCCAGGGTGGAACTCGATATTGAAAACAATCAGCGTTCGGTTCGTGATGCGGTGGTTCAGAACGGAGATGTGCTGGGTCGCATCGTCATGCGCTACGACTACGACATGCTGAACAATCGCATTCATCAGGCGAGCATGGAAGCGGGAGAGCGCTGGACGCTGAACGATGTCTTGGGCAAACCCATCCGAGCGTGGGATAGCCGGGGCCATAATTTCAGAACGGAGTACGATGTTTTGCGCAGGCCTAATGGCTTGTACGTGTTGGGCACCGATCCGGCGAACTCCGACCCGCGGACGACCTCGGAAGTCTTATTTGAAAAAACTGTCTATGGCGAGGGACAGGCGAGCGACCAGGCACTTAACTTGCGCACCAGGGTGTTCCAGCACTTTGACAATGCCGGCGTCGTAACGAGCCTGGGCCGCAATACCGTTACCAACCAGGACGAGGCCTACGACTTCAAGGGCAACCTGCTGCGCAGTTCCAGGACAGTGGCGGATGATTATAAGAAGCTTTACGATTGGGCCGTAGACACTGTTCAGCCATCCTGGGAAACCTTCTCAAGCAGCGCCACTTACGATGCGCTCAATCGCCCTGTATCCGCCACCACGCACGATGGGAGTGTGGTCCGCCCCACCTACAATGAGGCGAATTTCCTCGAACGGGTAGATATCAATCTGCGAGGCGCCACGGCGGCCGCGCCTTATGTCACCAACATTGACTACAACGCCAAGGGCCAACGCACGCTGATTGAGTATGGTAACAGTGCTCGTACCGATTATGCCTACGATACCGAGACCTTCCGCTTGATCGGTCTTCATACGACCCGGCCAACGGGCCTCAACGGGATTGCCGCGACGCTGTTCAAGGATACGAGCGTTGTCCAGGATCTCAATTACACGTACGATCCCGTGGGTAACATAACACGCATCCGGGATGCTGCTCTCCCCACGCTAACCTACAATAACGAGCAGATTGATCCCCTCTCAGACTTCACCTACGACGCCATTTATCGTCTTCGTTCGGCAAAGGGGCGCGAACATATCGGCCAGACAGCTTTCGCTCCGGATCCTCCGGGTAAAAATCTCCGTGACTATCCCTTCATGGGGCTCGCCAGTCCCAACGACCTCCGCGCCTTGCGCAACTATACGGACCAATATGACTACGACGAGGTCGGAAACATCAAAGCCATGGCTCATGTCGCCACCAACGGCGCCTGGACCCGCACCTACAAGTACAACGAGGCCAGCCTTCTTGAGCCGGGCAAGACCGGCAATCGGCTGTCGAACACACAAATAGGCAGCGGCCCGTTACAGCCTTACGCCTACGATGCGCACGGTGACATGACGGCGATGCCCCACCTGCCGACCATGGAATGGGACTTCAAAGGTCAATTGCAGGCCACATCGCAGCAAGTGGTGGCGGACGGAACGCCGGAGACAACCTACTATGTGTACGATTCAAGCGGACAGCGCGCGCGCAAGGTCACCGAAGGACAGGCGGCAGCCGGGCAAGTCCCAAACAAGGCAAAGGAGCGCGTCTACCTCGGCGGCTTTGAGATTTACCGCGAGTACGACAGCAGCGGTACAGAAACACTTGAGCGCCAGACGCTGCACGTCATGGACGACAAGCGTGGCGTCGCCTTGGTGGAGACCAAGACTATCGACCAGGGGAAACCCGTAGCGTCACCGACTCCTATATCGCGTTATCAGTTCGACAACCATCTCGGTTCGGCTTGTCTTGAGCTGGATGACGCCGCATCAGTGATTTCTTACGAAGAATATTATCCGTACGGCAGTACGTCCTACCAGGCAGTTAACAGCGCCAGCGAAGTCAGTGCGAAGCGATATCGCTATACGGGCAAGGAGCGGGATGAGGAAAGTGGGTTGTACTACCACGGCGCGCGGTACTACGGACCATGGTTGGGGATATGGGTAAGTTGTGATCCCGCTGGTTTACTTGATGGCAATAATCTTTTTACCTACGTATCGTCAAATCCAGTGCGACTTGTAGATCACAGCGGTTTGCAGGGCACAGTAGCACCGCAAAAGTCGCCAGAGGACAAATCTGTTAAGCCACCTCTACGCTTTTTTGTTGAGTCTGCTGCATTTGAGAAGACTGTTGAAGAGAATCTTCGAAGACTTTCCAAAGAAAAAACGCCTACAACGGCAAGAGAGAAGTCACATGATGTCGATATCATTACAGAGGAGCATGACCGAGCGGTTGTTGACATTATGAACGCAGCAATTGACGCCGCTGCCGAAAAGGCAAGGGGAAAGGGAATCAAAATCTCAGAATACGAATTGCTTAGAAGTGCTCTTTTCGACATCGTTGTTCCGTATCGAAGTAGAAATTCTCAGACATCGCAGAATCTGGCGCTGAGGGATGTTGATCATTACCTCGTGGGTCGAATTCAAGAATGGCGACGAGAACTGCCATGGGCAGCCGAACCCCCCGGACCAACCCAGGATCCGATAACTGTTGCGGCTGGAGTGATTGCTGCTGCTAATTACGACGAGAAAAAGCGAGAAAGTTTCCGCCGAAATCCAGAGCCTGATAAACCGAATGCCAAGAGCTCCGTAGATAAGAATGAGAGCCCTGGATCTGCTCCTGGGGGACGGTTCTGGGCTTGGCTGGGCGGCGAGCATCTTTTGGCTCGCGACAAACCGGATCAACTCGCAGATCCTCGCTCCCTTAAAATCAACTACAAGGACGTCATAAGCGCAAGGATGCAACTCAAGGAGCTTCAGAGAAACACAAACCCTGATGCGTCGAGAGCAAAAGTGATGGTTTTCCATAATCCGCCGGTTTGGGTGCCGCCGTATTTTCCACATCAAAGGAATTTTCTGCCCGATTATCGATGAATATTCCTGATGCAGTCTGGCATTAGAACCAGGAGCCCTGATTCCATTTACTGGAAGCAAAAGAGAAAACAAAGAACCGAGGCTTCTTCCTGTCTATATGCAGTCGTGCGCGAGGATTAACCATGAAAAAAACCACTACATCGCATTCTGCCGCTTCGGGCCGAAACGACTACAAAGTCTTCGGAACGGTCCGTGACGAAAAATCAATGGGGTCAGACTCGATTGATGAAATGGATTCAATTGGGATCGAGAGAAAACAGGATCGGAGTGATTTTCGTTTCACCTAGAAGAAAGCAAGTAGGTACTCAAAGAAGGTAAAGGGAAGCATGTTGCGTGAACACTGACAAAGACCGCGGCAACGGGAAAAGGGTATAGCGGCCGTGTGCTGATGCGGTGCGGCAAAGAACTGGGTTACGACATTTTTGGAAAAATGCGAGAAAGGCCGCACTGAGGCCGGCAGGATTATCGAGAACTTACACGAGAGCGTTAGCATAGTTATCACCAATATTAGGAGGGCCCGTCATGGCTCGGAAGAAAAAGAAAAAGTTCAATGTAAAAGGCCAAGTGATCGATCGAAACACGCGCGCCGGGATTCCCGATTTGCGCGTCGAGGCGTGGGACGAGGAGCTCATCTTCGATGACTCAGTCGGCAGCGCAGTGACCGATAAAAACGGTTCGTTTCAGATAAGCTTCGATGAGTCCTATTTCAGGGAAATCTTCCCGCACCGCCGACCGGATCTGTTCTTCAAGGTGTTTCGCGAAAGCGAGCTCATCAAGAGTACTGAAGATTCGGTCTTGTGGGATGTAGACGCCGCGGACATTGAAGTTACGATTGAGGTTGATGCAGAGGCCGCTGATGAACAGAAGACCTTCACGGTCCGGGGACAAGTTGCTCGCAAGAAGCAACAAGGGATAACAGCCGTGCCGACCGCACCACTCGCAAGTTTGGGCGGGGCAAATCTGGACGGTACCATTCTCGATAACCTTAAGGCCGGCTCGCCCGCCAAGACGTTCATCGATAACACGCTAAACGCCGCCCTGAAGGCCAATCTGATTACCGCCGCGACGGGCGCCAAACAAAGCGCATTGGTCAACTTGCTGCAGGCGATGCCCGCGGTGGATATCGCCGCAAACAAGGACTTCAGTCTCCGCGATTTCGTGAGCAAGACCGTGAAGCTTCCAACCGATCCCAAAACCAAAGCCGCCGTCCAGGCGGCCATTGCGCAGATTTCTTCCCAGACGACGGTGAGCGACCTGCTCGGGCTGAATACCAACCTGAAGGACAGCCCATTGTTTACTCCCGAAGTGCAGAGGGCCGACCTCGGCGCGCTCCTTGGCACTTCGCCCAATCCCAAGTTGACGGACCCTCAGCTTCAAAACGACTTTATCAATAGCTATGCCAACTTTAAGGGGACTATTCAAGATTTCTGGTCGCAGTTGGCGAAGGACACGAATTTCACGGACCTCGTGCACGAGATACAGTTCACGTTCCAACTCGGCGTGGTCACCAAGAACAATCCGCCTCTCGTGAAGGCTCTTCGCACCCAGCCCCAGTTCCAACCGAATAGTCCGCGCGACCTGACCAAGGTCAGCGCCGACGACTGGACACAACTCATCACCAGCCAGAATATCCCTGTCCCGGATTCAATCCCCGGCGCCACCCCAGGTGAGAAGACCTCGAATTACGTGAATGGCATCCTGGGGATTCTCAAGGCCGCCTTCCCCACGGACTACATCGCGCAGAGTCTAACCCAGACCCCGCGCGACGACATCGACGGCCAAGTAGCTCAGTTTCTGAAGAGTTCGCCGGACTTTAGTTTCATCACCACAAACCTCCAGCAATACCTCAGCAAGAACCCGAATGCGCTGAACGCAATACCACCGACGGATAAGGATAAGGTGACTGCGAGGATAAACGGCTATCAGCGGCTGACTCGGCTGAATTCCGACCCCCAGGTAGTCACCACACTCATGGGGAAAGGGCTCGATTCTGCATACAAGATTTCCTCGATTCCTAGGAACGCGTTCCTGCAGCAGCACACTCAGTCGCTGGGAAACAGTGCAAAGGCGCAGGCAATCTACGCTACCGCGCAACGCACCACGGCCTCGACGCTCAATTTTTATACGACCATTCGAGAAGGCCTAAGTAACAGTCATCCGTGGGTTTTCGGCGATGTCACGAAGGAAGTCTCCGCCGCTGTTCAGCAAATTCCAAACTGGGAGGAACTGTTCGGCCCAACGAGCTCCTGCGCATGCAAAGACTGCCGTTCGGTTCTAAGCGCGGCAGCGTACTTCGTCGATTTGCTGCATTTTCTTTCGAAAGCGCATATCGATCCTAGCAACCCCAACAGCGTAACACTCCTTGACATGATTCAGCGCCGGCCGGATCTGGTCAATATCAAACTGAATTGTGAAAACACAAATACGACGCTGCCATACCTGGACCTTGTCAACGAAATACTCGAGAGCGTCGTGGCGACCCATTTCGGAGATCCGCCTTTGCCTTCCGCGCACAATACGCCCGCCGACGCAACGTCGGACCAACTTAGTGTGAATCCCGAATTCACAAATGACGCGGCTTATATCCCTCTCGCGAATGCCTTCTATCCGTTCACGCTTCCTTTCGATCGCTTCCTGAGTATTGCGCGAACTTATCTGGAGTTCGCGGGCAGCAGTCTGTACGAAGTGATGAAGACCTTTCAGATCGGCGTCGACCCGGCAGTGCCGGCCAACAGTAATCCTACGCCTGCGCCAAGCGATCAGACGATCGCGCTGGAGTACTTGAAGATCAGTGCGAACGAATTCCTGATCCTTACTGGCCAGTCTTTCCAGGGAACATCGCCACAGACAGACCCCGTCGACCTTTCCGAGTATTACGGTTACAAGCCGAATTTCGGCAACACGGCCACAATCATGGCTTCGCCGCTTGGGGCAACTAGAAAGAGTAATATCGTCACCATCGCGACATCGGGAACTCATGCTTTTGTGGCCGGCCAGGACGTCACGGTTTCCGGGGTAGCGGACAGTAGCTTTGACGGGACGTTCGTCATCACCGCAGTCCCATCGACTACAACGTTCTCCTACGCACAAACCGCGGTGGACGCCACCTCGGGTGACGGGACGGCTTCTAGTGCCTGGTATTCGGTTATCGCCTCCCCCATTGGCGCAATCCGAAAGAGCAATGCGGTGACCATCACAACTTCGAGCGCCCATGCCTTTGTGGTAGGCCAGGTGGTCGCGATCTCCGGGGTAACGGATAGTAGCTTCAACGGGACGTTTCTGATTACCGCGGTGCCATCGCCTACGACCTTCAGCTATGGCCAGACCAATGCTGACGCCAGCTCGAGCGGCGGGACGGCCACCGCCTGGTGGTATACGGACATTGCTTCCGTGCCCAACTTCCTTCAGAGAATAGACATAAGCTTTCAGGACCTCATTTACTTGATAGAGACCCATTTCCTGAATTCGGCGCAATCCATCACTCTGCAGGTGGATCCTCAGGACCCCTGTAACATCCAAAGCACGATCATCGCTAATCTGGCTCCCGCCGATGCGAGTGGTAATGTCGACTACACGGCATTGAAAAAAATTTACCGTTTCATACGGCTCTACAAAAAACTTGGCTGGAACATCTCGGATCTCGACAAAACTATAGCGGCCATTGGAGCTACGGACATTGATGCGCCGTTCTTGCTGAAGCTCTCACAAGTAAAACAGCTCCAGGACAAACTGAATTTGACAAGCCTCGAGGTGTTGGGTTTCTGGGCAAATATCGACACTGAAGGCGCGGACTCGCTTTATTTGTCGTTATTTCAGAATAAGGGCACCCTCAACCCCTTGGACCCTTGCTTCACGCTGCGATATACAGCCGCTCTGCCGAGCAATTCGACGTTGAACCTCTCGTTTTTAAACGCATATGGAGCCCAAATCTCCTATATTGGGGGGCAATTGCAGTTCTCCGATGTCAACGGCAACCCGATGCCGATGACGGCCAACCAGGAAAGGTTTCTCTTAAGTCTGTCGACGGATCCAAATTACCGACAGGCGGTCGTGCAGCTATTCTTGCAAAACCCCGCCCAGCTTCCGAGTCTCCCTACCGGCTTTACACTGCCTACGCAATTGCCCGATGCCATCTACTATCAGGGGAATCAAATGTTCTTCATCGGGCAGATGTCCGATGATCTCAGGACGCAACTAAAGGCACTTTCCGCGGATCCAAACTATCAACTCGCCATCGATAATCTCTATGACATGCGCTGGGCACCGGGAACAGACACAGTCCTCGCAACCCAGCCGAACCAGAACCAGACAGTTATTTCGCACGCCGATACAATCCTTGCGGCGCTACGTATTTCGGCCCCCGATCTCACCGCGATCGTCACGTTCTTGTGGGGAGCACTACCCGCCTCTGCGCTGGAACCAAATCTCGCCAATCTTTCGGCATTATATCGATACGCGAGAATGGCTCGAGTTTTGGGCGTCTCGGTTCAGGATCTGATCTCGCTGATACAACTGACTGGAATCAATCCTTTCCCCAGTTGGAGCGACACCCAGATCGTGGTGACGGTGCCGAGCGGGGCCACCACGGGCAATGTCGTGGTGACCGTCGGTGGAACCGCCAGCAATGGCGTGGCCTTCACTGTGGGCACGACGCCGGTGATTTCCGCTGTGTCGCCGCCCGCGGGCCTGGCGGGTGCGTCGGTGACGATCACGGGAGCAAACTTCGGGGCCACGCAAAGTACGAGCACGGTCATGTTCAATGGAACGCCGGCGTCGGCGGCCAGTTGGAGCGACACTCAGATTACGGTGACGGTGCCGGGCGGGGTTACCACGAGCAATGTCGTGGTGACCGTCGCTGGAACCGCCAGCAATGGCGTGGCCTTCACGGTGGGCACGACGCCGGTGATTTCCGCTGTGTCGCCGCCCGCGGGCCTGGCGGGTGCGTCGGTGACGATCACGGGAGCAAACTTCGGGGCCACGCAAGGTACGAGCACGGTCATGTTCAATGGAACGCCGGCGCCAGCGACCAGTTGGAGCGACACTCAGATTATGGTGACAGTGCCGAGCGGGGCTACCACGGGCAATGTCGTGGTGACCGTCGGTGGAACCGGCAGCAATGGTATTCCCTTCACGGTGGGGAAGATTCCGGTGATCTCTTCGCTGTTTCCGCTCGCGGGCGTCGCGGGGACACCTGTGACAATCACAGGAGCAAACTTCGGGGCCGCGCTGGGCACAAGTACGATTACGTTCAACGGTACGTCCACGGCTCCGGCCACACCCGACAACACGGTCCAGTTCGTGAACAAAGTGCAGGAGGTTCTGCAGTCGAACTTCTCCGTTGCACAGTTAAATTATATCTATCGCAATTGCTCGGACCCTTCAGCCGGCTTGGGTCCGCAGCGATCGGATCTGGATCAGTTTGTCATGTCTTTGCAGTCCAGCTTGAGCACGCAGGCTTCTGAAAAGAGCCCGGCGAGCGACCCGACCGGCGTTCTTCTTAAACGATACCTGGAAACCGTGCTGGAGCATTCGGACGTTTTGGCGACGATGGAACTGATCGGCGGCACCGCCTCGTATTCGGCTTCGTTGGCGAAATTGCCGTCCATCACATTTCCTCCCCTGCTCAACACGCTGATTAAGTTCGATCCGATCCATACACAGCTCACATTTACGGGGCCGATGTCTCAGGGGCAAGAAGCGCAGCTATTGGCTCTGTCAGATGATTCTGCCTACCGAACAGCGATTCAGAATCTATTTCAACAAAGCGCGCCAGCTTGGACCACTCCCTACAAGTCGTCGCCCCCCAGCCCGGGTCTTCTGCCCTCAATCGCATTTCCCGCCGCGTTCGGCGGCTTAATTGCGATTGATCCGACGAACTCCTTCATCACCTTCACCGGTCCTATGTCAGCGGACCAGGAAACCCAGCTCTTGGCTTTATCCAGCGACCGGAACTACCAGGCCGCCATCCAGTATCTATTCCTGCTGAGCGCACCAGCTTGGTCGGTCACCTATACGTACGCGCCGTTCAGCACGCTTCCGCCGATAACCTTACCGAGCCTTTCCGGCGGTTCGATCGCCTATGACCAAACCAATGCGCGGTTGACGTTGACGGGAACTATGTCCGACGCCGATGAAGCGAGGCTGCTGGGTTTATCCACAGACTCTTCTTATCAAGCCGCGATAGAGAGTCTGTACATGCAGCCGCGGCAGTTTCTCGTGAACAAGCTATTCTTCTTGGACACCAAGAGTGTGATCGCCAAGTTGATCAACGATCCCACTGCAAGTCTAGCCGATAAATACGGCTTCGTGTTGAACGCCTTGTTGAACTTCATCAGTTTAGTCGTGCAAGCGTTGAGCAGCGCCCTTAAACTGGATGTTGCTTTGGTCAGACTGCTGCTTGTAGGCGGACAGAGCTCTTCGGCTGCCGCGCTTTTAGCCTCAACCATCGATCCCAACCTTGCGGCGATCGCCGATTTTTTTGCGTTGCTTGGCAATGGATTATCGGCTTCCTATTTCTCGAGCCCCGGTTTTGGCGGTTCGGCTCAGCCAATCACTGTTGAACCCACCATTGATTTCAACTGGGGGCCGACTTCCGTCCCTTTGCCCGGGTTGGATTCAAACTTGCTTAGCGCCAAATGGACGGGACAAGTGGTTGGACAGTTCAGTGAGACCTACACATTCTACGTGCGGATCGTCACGTCCCAGCAGGCCACTTCCTCTTTCGCCAATCCGCCGGTGTCGCTATCGCTATGGATTGGTGGCAGCAGCCTCCCACTGACACCATCACAGGCTGGTGGATCGGGCACTGGATCTTCCGGTTCAGCCCCCGTTCCAGCCGGAACGGTTACCACGAACGAGGCGGTTGTCTCGTGGGTGTCAGGCCAGAATTTCGATACCGGATGGGCGGGGGCGACAATCTACATCAAAGGCGTGCCCTACACGATTCAGTCGGTGGGAAGCTCGACGAGCCTCACACTCGCCAGCAGTGCTGGAGTTCAGGGTAGTGGGGTTCAGTATTACGTAACCGGGTTGCCGGTCGAATATACCGCGACCACCGACCTGCGTGCGGGAGAGTTAATACAGATCGAGCTCGATTATCCGAACGCGCCGGGCAGCACGGTAACAGCCCTGAAGCTCAGTTGGAGCAGTCTCTCGACACCGAAGAGTGTTATCCCGCAGCGTCAGCTGTACGCGAGCTCTACGTTCTCGTTCGATGGGCCTCTTGCCACATATAAGTTGCTTTGGCGGATCGCGCTTTTGGTGAACACGTTGCGGATGACCCTCGACGATGTCCTTTACTTGTCAAACAATAAAGCAGCGTTTGCGGGCGTGGATCCTAACGACCCGGCGAAGACCGCTCCGTTTGATCTCAATGCGCTTCCCGTCAATACATCGACGTACCCGCCCGCGCTATTCAATCAATGGGAACGCCTTCTCGCTCTCGTCGGTTTACGCGACAGCCTGCCAGGCGGCGATTCAGGTCTTCTTGGGATTTTCGCGGCCGCGGGAAGCAGTCCTGCCCCGTCCGGCGCTGCATTGATAATGCCCATTTCCGCGGCGACTGGCTGGGATGCATCGGAATTGGCTGTTCTGCTCGGCTCACAAAACGATCCGCTGACAGCCGGAACGATCGGATTTGGTCTGACCGCCGGCGATTTCGTGGACGAGAGATGGCTTATTCGACTCCGGTCTTGCTTCGCTCTGGCCACGCGGTTCGCCGTTTCTTCAAAACACATGTTCGAATGGGCTTCCCTTGGTTCTAACCCGGTCACCGAACCGAACGTTGCCCGGGATATTCAAGCTGCGATCAAAGCCACGTACGACGATGCCACCTGGCTCAAGGTGGGCAAGTCGCTGAACGATAAATTACGCGAGAGTTCCCGCGATGCCCTGGTGGGCTACATCCTGGCCAATTCAGATAGGTGGGAGCTGAATACCAGCATCACTACTCCCGAGGAGTTATACGAGTATTTCCTGATCGACGTGGAGATGGGCTCCTGCATGCAGACCTCTCGTATCGTGCAGGCCAGCGCTGCGATTCAGCTTTTCGTTCAGCGAGTGTTGATTAATCTGGAGCCGGATATATCGCCATCCGCGGTAGACGTCAGGATTTGGAAATGGATGAAGAATTACCGCGTCTGGCAAGCGAACCGCGAGGTCTTTCTTTATCCAGAGAACTGGATCGAGCCCACATTACGTGACGACAAGACGCCTTTCTTCAAAGAACTGGAAACCGAACTTCAACAGAACCCCGTTACGCCCGACACCGTGGAACAGGCGTTCTTGAATTATTTAGAAAAACTAGACCAGATTGCGCGCCTGGACGTGCGCGGAATCTATTGGCAAAACGATCCTCGTTCGACCCGCTTTCCGGACGGTACGCTGGATTCATCTAACGACGTTCTTCACGTGTTTGCTCGCAGGCCCTCGACTCCAAATGTCTACTATTATCGTCAGCTTCTTAATGCAAGCTACTACGGGCGGAATAACAGCCCTTCGGTTTGGACACCTTGGGAAACCGTCACAGCTGACATCCAAGGTAACCATCTCCTACCCGTGGTTTGGAACGGCCACCCCTACATTTTTTGGCCCATCTTCACTGAGGTCGCTCCCCCGGCCCTAAATCCACCTGGAAGCAGCGGAGTGCGGGCTAACAAGGTTCTGCAACTCCAAATCGCTTGGAGCCGGTACAGCGAGGGAAAATGGTCACCAAAGGAAGTTTCCACAGAATACTTACTTCCGTATTTTATTAACGATTCGACAAATACATATACGGACGTATATGTGGGAGCATTGACACAGAGCGTTTTCGAATTTTCGCCAGTACACGACACGATGGGGAATTTTTGCATCGCCGTCTGGACACCAATGTGGCCTGGAACACCAAATTTTTACTCTCCGGATACCTATACTGGCAATCTTCAAATGCCGAATGGCAGTTCGTTTGAGGGAGTATTTATTTTTACGGACTGCGCGGGAAAGATCGCGACGAACAATTCCACAAATTATTATACTAATTTTATTGGTCCGTCCCTTAAGGGGTATGGAATTCCCTACAACAGTACATACTTCGATAACACACTTTTGGAGGTCGCCCAAAGGCCGACCAGTTGGAGCGACACTCAGATTGTGGTGACGGTCCCGAGCGGGGCTACCACGGGCAATGTCGTAGTGACCGTCGCTGGAACCGCCAGCAATGGCGTGGCCTTCACCGTGGACTCGATGCCGCTGGCAAATGCGAGCACCCCGAAAGTGTCCGCCCCGGTAATCGGGGGGAAATTCTCCGCGACCATCGATAGCCCCAGCGACAACGCGACAATCTCGAGGGGTGTTTCCTTCGACCTCAGCGGAAGTGCTAGTAATAGTAGTGATAGTGGTGGTCCCGTTTTAACGGTCACTCTCGGGGTGCCGGGTTATAGTTACCATCCCGTCGTGAATGTCATACCGAGCAAGGACGATCCTAAAGATGGCACATGGACTTTTAATGTCATCCTCAACTCTCTTGGACCCAACACGATCTATGCCAGTGCCAATGCCAATGGTGTAGGGACAGTGGCGCCGGAGGCCAGCATTGTCGTCGATGTCGTCGATGTCATTGTGGACACGGCGCCGGTGATTTACGCTGTGTCGCCGTCTGAAGGCCCAGCGGGTGCGTTGGTGACGATCACGGGAGCAAACTTCGGGGCCACGCAAGGTACGAGCACGGTCATGTTCAATGGCTTAACGCCGGCAACCGATCCGACGGCGGGCACGCTCTGGCTGCAATTCCTAATCTCAGGAAATTTGTACGCGAGCGGCGAGATCCTTCAAGTGACTCCATCCGTCTACCGTTTGGTGTCGGGCATGCCTGGGAATGGTTGGCCCGGATTCTCTATTGAAAGCTTTGATCTCGCGGCGGCGGAAGCTGGAGCGCCAGCGCCCGTTTTCTTTTATCAGGACGATCAACGAACATACTTCGTCATACCCATACAATCTGATACTTCGGTAGCGCTCGCTAACCCTAACGGTGCCCTCCCTTGGTATAGTCGCGAATCATTGTCAGCAACCGCAGCGGCCGTAGTCGGAGGCGCGAGAACCTCCATCCTTGCGCGATCGAGTTCGCTACCAGTCGAGATTGCGACGACACCAGCCGCGAGCGGCCAAAAACTCGTACAGCAGGAACAACCTCAGAACGTCGGACCTCTCGATTTGAAGTTTGCGACATTCTGGCATCCCCATGTCTGTGGATTTATGGAAACTCTCAACCAATATGGCGTGCCACAATTACTGTCTCTGCTGACTCAGCAAAGGACGAACGATGGGAGAGTTATCTCCGGTTTTGCGTTATCCACGTCTGGCACTCACACACCGGGCCTCACTGGCGGCATCCTTTATGCAGAGGGTCAACTATATGCAATACCAGCTGGATCTAAACCTAGTATCCCGGCGATGCAGGCGGTTCCCTCCAGCAGCTTCCTGTTCTGGAATCCTGATCGACAGTTCTACTACGATGCCAGTCTGACGCCGAATCGGGGCGCCCTCATCGGGCACGTTCTTACCGACGGAAATTCAATCACTCAGGTTACGCCCGGTTCTGCTTGGACACAGCCAACGATTTTTGAGGAGACTTACCAGCCGACCTCGCGAGTCGACCGTCCATTTCCGGAGGAAAATGTTGACTTTTCCTTTGGTGGGGCCTACGCCATCTATAACTGGGAGCTCTTCTTTCATATTCCCCTCCTGATCGCCACCCGGCTGAGCCAGAACCAGCGGTTCGAAGAAGCTCAGAAATGGTTCCATTATATTTTCAATCCCACCACCAACTCGATGGATCCCGTGCCACAGCGGTTCTGGAATTTTCTGCCCTTCTATGAATGCTCGGCCAGCGACGAAATCAATAGCTCCATCGAGCAGTTGCTCTTGCAACTCGACACACCGGTGATTTCCGCTGTGTCGCCGACCGCGGGCCTAGCCGGTGCGTCGGTGACGATCGCCGGAGCAAACTTCGGAGTCTCGCAAGGTACGAGCACGGTCACGTTCAATGGAACGCCGGCGCCAGCGACCAGTTGGAGCGACACTCAGATTGTGGTGACGGTGCCGAGCGGGGCTGCCACGGGCAATGTCGTAGTGACCGTCGGTGGAACCGCCAGCAATGGCGTGGCCTTCATCGTGGGCACGGGCGCGCCAGTTAACCCACAACCTTCCGAATGCGGACTGGATGTTGAGTCTCAGGTTTCCCAGTGGACAACAAACCCGTTTGACCCGTTTCTGATTGCGCGAATGAGGACGATTGCCTTTCGGAAGACGGTCGTAATGAAATACCTCGACAATCTGATTGCTTGGGGGGACTACCTCTTTAGCCAGAACACCCGCGAGTCCATTAATGAAGCGACGCAGATTTACGTTTTGGCTCAGCAAATTCTCGGCGATAAACCTGTCACGATTCCCCCGCAAGGCACAATTCAGGACTATAGCTACAACGATTTGGTGAAGCAGGGACTCGATGACTTTTCCAACGCGCTTGTCGCGCTTGAGAACACGTTTCCGTTCAGCACTGGCACTCCAATTTCGGCAGGGGGCGGCACCGGCGCAGGAACTTTGAATGGAGTCGCGGCCCAGAGCTTTTATTTCTGCATTCCGCCAAACGACCAGTTGCTCGGTTACTGGGATACCGTCGCTGACCGGCTTTTCAAAATTCGCCACTGTATGAATATCCGTGGCCAGGTGGAACAGCTTCCACTGTTCGCGCCACCCATCAGTCCAGCTCTGCTGGTTCAGGCAGCGGCAGCGGGGGTTGACCTGAGCAGTGTTCTCAATGATATTAATGTTCCCCCTCCGAACTATCGGTTTACGTTCACCCTGCAAAAAGCACTCGAGTTGTGTTCTGAATTGAAATCTTTGGGCGGCGCGTTACTCTCGGCTTTGGAGAAAAATGATGCGGAAGCCCTGTCGCTTTTGCGCGCCACGCAGGAGAAATCCGTGCTACAGGCTGTGTTGCAAATCAAACAATCGCAAATTGACGAAGCCAACAAAAATCTGGCCGGTTTGCTGGCGTCGTATGCGGTGACACAGTCTCGCCAGGCGTATTACCAGCAGTTGATCAACACGGGCCTGAGCGGATTCGAAAACACGCACGTGAGCGAACTAAAGGAAGCCCAGACCTTTCAAGGTGCCAGCCAGATCGTGGAGATCGCCAGTTCTGTGGCGGCTCTCATACCGGACTTTACGTTGGGTGCCTCAGGCATGGCTAGCCCTGTCGTTACCGCGAGATACGGTGGTATCAATGTTTCGCAGGCATTGGCTGCCGCAAGCAGAGTCCTGGGCGCGATTGCGTCGCTGCATACGTACCACGCCAACATGGCTTCGACCATGGGTGGCTGGGATCGTCGTTCGCAAGAATGGACCTTCCAGCTCCAGACGGCGACCCAGGAACTCACTCAAATCCAAAGTCAAATCGACGCGGCCACAATAAGGGTGCAGATCGCGCAAGATGAGCTACAAAATCAGCACCTTCAGATCGATAATGCGCAGGCTATCCTCGACTTCCTAAACTCTAAATACACCAGCCAAAAGCTGTATAGCTGGATGGTCTCTCAGGTCTCCGCCATCTATTTCCAGTGCTACCAGATGGCGTATGGCCTTGCAAAGCGGGCAGAATATTGTTTCCGGTTCGAATTGGGTTTAACGACTTCGAGCTTTATTCAGTTTGGCTATTGGGACAGCCTCAGAAAGGGTCTGCTGGCCGGCGAAGGTTTGTACTCCGATCTCAAACGCATGGAACTGGCTTATTTGGACCAGAACCAGCGCGAATTCGAAATCGCGAAGTACATTTCGCTCGTTCTGTTCGACCCTCTAGCCCTGATCACACTAAAAGAGACGGGACAGTGTTTCGTGTCGCTACCCGAGGCCTTTTTCGATATGGATTACCCGGGGCACTACATGCGTCGACTCAAGAGCGTCAGTCTGACAATTCCCTGCGTTACGGGACCCTACACGAGTGTCAATTGCAAGCTAACGCTGGTGAGCAGCCAAATCCGTGTGGATAACGTGGCAAACAGTCCACAGGACTACACGCAAGATTCTCATTTCATCACGAATTTCGCGGCTACGCAGTCCATCGCAACGAGTTCTGCCCAGAATGACAGCGGAATGTTCGAATTAAACTTCCGTGACGAGCGGTACCTGCCTTTCGAAGGCGCCGGAGTTATCTCGCACTGGCTAATCGAGCTGCCGCGGGATTGTAATGTATTCGACTTCGAAACGATTTCCGATGTCGTGATCAATCTGAAATACACGGCGCGGGACGGCGGCGATGTGCTTAGGGCGGTAGCCAAACAAGCGGCCGTTTTACCAAGTCCGGCCTCGCAGTCGCCAGCCAGCCAGACCGCTGTGCCCTTCCCCAAGCAAAATAATCTGGTGCGCTTCTTCAGCTTGAGACACGAGTTTCCAACTGAGTGGTACAAGTTCCTGAATCCCCTTAGCACGGACACAGTTCAAACGATGATGCTTGCTCTAACCAAGGAGCGATTCCCCTTCCAGTATCGTGGAAAGAAGATCAGCATTTCACAGGTCGACCTGCTCCTGAAATTCAAAGACATATATAACACGCAGCTTTTCAAGACAGGAACACCGTTGGGCGACTTTGGAAGTGCGGGCGTCCTGAATGTGTACCTGACGCCTTCTGGATTTGGTCCCGGACAGCCACAAGCACCAACGCAGCCACCTCCAAACCCCATAGGTCTGAAGTCAACTCCTGTTAATTTCGACGGCACACCGTATGGTACAGGCCCGGTTTCACCGGGCCCCGGGTTGTTGTGGCTGCAAGTATTTACAACCGGCAGCTACCTCGGCAGCGTTGCCTCGACTCTTCTGGATGCAAATAATCATCTGTTACCCGATATTATCGAAGACATATTCATGGTTTGCCACTATTCTGCAGCTTAAAGCGGCACGCTTGGACGCGAACTGGACAATGGTGAAACTTGCGCATGGCGAAATGCTCTTTATCACACCAGCCTGCCGGCCAGCCTATCTCGGTCTGCCAGCGGTGGTCGATGACCCGGACGCCCAACCGTGCCTGTGCCCATAGGAGTGGGTCCGGATCGCAGCGTACGCCAATGCGCGAACCCGTATTCGTTTATCAGCATCATATTGAAATCGGCGCGAATCATTTATTCCCAGTCGAGTCCTGTGGTTCCCGAACACACAATTCCCTGTTAATTCCCTGTTTTAACTTTTGAGGTACGCGCGAGTCCTGTCCTAACTTCAAGTAAATACTGGAGATTTTAGAAAAATCACAGGTTGGAGGGGTGACCGGCAGGCAGTTTTCCCTGTATTTTTCCCTGTTAGCAGGGAATTTGCGCCGGAGTTCGCATAGGACTGCCCTCCGCGGTATGTTGGCCTGTATTTGACCAGCCGTGCGCTATTCGCCGCCTTGCTCGATCCGCTATCCGGCGGCTTGCGATTTCACTGGTTTGCCGCCGGCCTGCAGTTTTTCCCGCATCGGCAAGCCGCTGCCTTGCCGCCGGATCGACACCATCTCGCTCATGACGCTTAAGGCAATTTCTTCCGGGGTTTTTGCGCCAAGATCGAGCCCGGCGGGGGCCCGCACCCGGTCCAGTTCGGTTTGCGGAAAACCCTCCTCGCGCAAATATTCCATGACCAGTTTGGACCGCTTGCGGCTCGCGATCAAGGCGATGTACCGCGCATGCGACGCCAGGGTGCGCCGCATGGACTCGTGATCCCCCTTATGCTGCGTGGCGATCACGACAAAATCGCGCGGTTGCGGGGTGAGTTGGTCGTAGTGCACATCATCGGTGATCAGCCGCGCCGCCGCCGGGTATTGTTCGCGCGCTATCGTCGAATCATTAACGACCACGTTGAATCCCAGTAAATCGCCCAACAGGCACAGGCATTCGGCGATGCGCCCGTGGCCCATGATCCAAAGCGTGGGTTTAGGTAAAATTGGTTCTATATAGACGCGCATACTCCCTCCACAAGGCATGCCGGCGCCCAGCATCTCGTCGTCGAGATCAATATCCAACACCGTGGTCTGTCCGGTTTCGATGCATTTTATCGCGGCCTCGCGCGTGCTCGATTCGGCGCAACCGCCGCCCACCCAGCCGGCGACCATGGTCCCGTCGGCGTCGATGACCGCCTTCGCGCCGGTTTTAGCCGAGACCGACCCGCGCGTCTCGACCACGGTCGCAACCGCGAAGGATTTCCCCGCCGCCTGCCGTTCCGCCATGATCTGAAAAATTTCTTTTGGCATCGTTTCGCCTATACCGGCAACATTGTTTGCAACGCGCCCAGCCGCTGCACCTTTTCAAAAGTCTTGACCGTGCCTAAAAACTGGGTCCGAATTGTAATCGATCAAACGTTTGCAGCCGAGATCGGACTATTTTGCAGCATCGGGCCGCGATGCGCAAAGGATAGCGTCATCGTACGCCTCCAGATTGATACTGGGCGGGTGCTTGGTCGAAACGATGTTTACAGCCCGCGCCACAAAAATAATAGGCCTTTCCGCCGTAACTGGACTGGTATTCCGCGGTCGCGGGATCGATTTGCATACTGCACACCGGATCGACGCTAGGCGCTGTTGGTCGGACAGCCTCTTGTTGGATCCCGGTTTTCCCGCGTTCGTGGCGCAGTTTAACCAGGCCCGCCAAGATGGATAGCGCAATCTCCGCCGGTGTGACCGCGCCGATATCCAATCCCGCCGGCGAGGAAATCGCCTCCACGCGCGCGCGCGTGTGGCCGCGTTCCATTAAATACTGCTTCAGCTTGGCGGCCTTACGCCTGCTCGCGATTAAAGCGATGGAACCGGCGGCGGTCGCCAGCGCCGCCTCCAAGCCGTCTTCGTCTTTTCTGCCCTGGGTAGCGACCACGACGAAATCAGCCGGCCCGATCTTGCCGGGAGCGAGGTCGAATCCATCCAGTACCTGATCGGCATCGGGGAAAAATCGCGGTTCCGCTCCCGGAAAAGCCGCCACCACCGCAAACCCCACGCGCGGAGCCAGTTCGCTCAACGCCTGCGCGACCGGCGAGGCGCCGATGATCAGCAATCGTGGCCGCGACGTCATGGGTTCAATAAAAATGTCCAGTGTGCCGCCGCTATGACAACGCATGCCGAAATCGAGTACGCCTTCTTCCACCACCTCCTCGGTATCGGGACTGATGTGTACCAGGTAAGGCCGTCCTTCGCGCAGACTCTTTTTCGCCGCCTTCACCACCGCCGGTTGCGCGCAACCGCCGCCGATCCAGCCGTGCAAAGTCCCGTCCGGCTCGATGATGGCCTTGGCCCCCGGCTTGGCGGAGGTGGGGTTGTCGCAACGCACGACCGTGGCCAGGGCAAACGGCTTGCCCGCGCGCCTGAGGCTGGCTGCCGTTTCCAGGATGGCGTTACTATCCAATACTACTTCAGGTTCAAAAATCATAAATTTACCAATGTGTTTTCCAGCGCCGCCAGGCTTTCCAAATTATGCGCCGAGGCAAATAAATCGACCCACGGCAGCGCCGCCGCCATGCCCTGGGCGAGTGGCTGGTAACCGGCCCGGCCGAGCAGGGGATTCAACCAGATAATTTTTTTCGTCTTTGCATGCAGGCGCTTTAATTGCGCGCCCAATTCCGCGGGCGCGCCGGTATCGAGGCCGTCGCTCAAAATAATGACGACGGTGCGGGAACTCAAGGTCTGCGGCGCGTAATGTTTATTGAAGGTCGCCAGGCTCTCGCCGATGCGCGTGCCGCCCGCCCAGCCGCTGGAGATCAACGCCAGCTTTGCCATGGCCTTCTCGGAGTCGCGTTCCAGCAAGGCGTGTCTTATATGCACCAGCCGGGTGTGGAAGATGAAGGCATCGGCGCGTTTGAATTCTTTCAGTACCAGGCAGACGAAACGCAGAAAAAACCGGCTATACAGATTCATCGAGCCGCTGACATCCAAAAATACCACCGGCTTGATGGGTTGCGGCCGGCGCCTTCGCCGCATCAGCTTGATCGGCATGCCGCCGTACTTCAGATTATTGCGAATCGTGCGGCGCAGGTCGATGATCTTGCCGCGCTGATGAAAGCGGTAGCGGCGGGAGAGCCGGTAGCGCATGCCGCGCGCCAAACGTTCGATCAGACGCTCGAGCTCCCGCCTCTGCTCCCCCTCGGAGAAATGGCGAAAATCTTTTTGCGCCGTCGATTCCGCCCGGCTGGCGCCGCCGCGCCGCTCGCCCGTGCCGGTAGCTTGCGCTTCCGAGGCTCCCGCCTCCGCCGCTTCCCGCGCAGCTTCGTTGGCGCTTTCCTGTTTGTGCGGCGGTCGCGCGCGGCCCTCGCCGGACAATTCGCCTGCTATCGGGGTTTTGGACCAATAGGCGTTAAACACGTCGTCGAAGCGCTGCCAATCCGACTTGTCGGCGCAAAACAGGCTGCGCAGGCCGAAGCGCAGCAGGCGCTGGTCCAGAATGTTCGCATGACCCGCGATCGTTAGCGCATCCAGGCTTTCTTGCACGCCGATTTGGAACCCATTGTCGCGCGCGAAACGCGAAAACTCCACGACGCGCTGGGCGATCAACGCGAGGTCTGCGCGTGAACCACGGTTCCTGCGGCTCTGGTCTAAGGGATTCATAGCGCCTGCGCCACCAGGCGCTGCACCACTTCGTCCGCGAGCGCATCCCGGTCCGGTTTGGTCTTGATCAAGCACATTAAAGACCGCATCACCGCTTCAGCGTCGTCATCCAGTTTGGTCACGCCGAGACGCGCAAGCGCCGCCGCCCAGTCCAATGTCTCCGCTACGCCCGGCTTGCGCCGTAGATCCAGGCGCCGCGCGGCCTGCACGAAGGCGACGATCTGGCCGGCGAGGATCTGGCCGATCTCCGGCAGGCGCGCGTTGACGATGCGCAATTCTTTGTCGAAGCCGGGATAGTCGAGGTAATAGTAAAGGCAGCGGCGGCGCAAGGCGTCGCTGAGCTCGCGCGTGGCGTTGGAGGTCAACACCACGTAAGGCAGGCTGACGGCCTTGATCGTGCCAAGCTCGGGGATGCTGATCTGAAAATCGGACAACACTTCCAACAGATAGGCCTCGAACTCCTCGTCGGCCCGGTCGATTTCATCAATCAACAAAACCGGCGGCTGGGGTTGCGTGATCGCCTGCAGCAACGGACGCTTCAATAAAAATTCGTCCTGAAAAATATGCCTTTCCTTTTCCTGGAGCGGGAGATCCACTCCCTCTTGGATCTTAATCGCTAAAAGCTGGCGCTGATAATTCCACTCATAGACGGCGGCATTGACATCCAAGCCTTCATAACACTGCAGGCGGATCAGCGCGCAACCGAGCACCTTCGCCAGGGCATTCGCCACCTCGGTCTTGCCGACCCCGGCTTCGCCCTCCAGCAGCAGCGGGCGGCGCAGCTGCGTCATCAGCAAAATACTCGCGGAAAAGCCCGGCTCGGCGATATACCCCACCGCCTCGAAGCGATTCTGCATTTCCGCGTAAGCGTTTTTCATGAGAGACCCTATTTGCCGGGCCCCGTCGATTTCCTGGTGAACAGGCGTTTGAGGTAATCCCACAGCACGTCGAACACGAGCGCGAAGGCGTTGATTTCCCGCGCCGGCGCGCCTGCACCGGGCTGCGTGCCGTCATTGGCCGCTGTTACCCGGACGCGGAAATTCTCCGCGAACTGGTTTATCAGGCGCTCGGAGACATCGGTCATCATGCGCCCGCCGAAGCTCGCGATTTTGCCCGAGACATTGACCTCGGAGACGCCGGCAACCTCGGACGTGCCGTTTCCCGAATCGCGCACCGTCGCGGTCAAATTCATCGAGGCGGTGGACGCGCCTTTGACGTCGGTGCCGGTGCCGAGCAGTTTCAACTCGCGGCGCGCGGCGTCGCTGCCCTTGATCTCGACCTTGCCGTTGAACGCGGTGCTGACCGGCCCGATCTTAACCTTGATTATGCCGCTAAAATGGGTGCTGTCTATTTTATGGGTAATCTCGGCGCCCGGCATGCACTCGGCCACGCCTTTAATATCCTGCATAAACGCCCACACCGCCTGGGCATCGGCGGGAACGTTAAACCGTTTCTCCAGCTTCACTTGCATTTAGCTAAACCCGTCAGTCACTTTTCGACAGAAAAAATACGGCGGTGCCCCGCCGTAAACGCAATAATTACTTGTCCAGCCCCAGTTCGTGGCTGGTCTGCCACAGCCGCCAGGCCGTATGCGGCATCGGCAGGTGGGTCACGCCTTTATGGGCGAAGGCGTCGATGACCGCGTTGGAAAAAGCCGACACGCCGCCGACGTTGGGCGACTCGCCCACGCCCTTGGCGCCGATCGGGTGATGCGGCGACGGGGTGACGGTGTAATCCGTCTCCCAGCGCGGCGTCTCCACCGCGGTCGGCAGGAAATAATCCATGAAGCTCGCGCCCTGGATATTGCCGCTTTCGTCGAACACCAGTTCCTGTCCCATGGCGATCCCGAATGCCTCGGTCAGGCCGCCGTGCACCTGGCCCTCGATGATCATGGGATTGATGCGGGTGCCGCAGTCGTCCAGGGCATAGAAACGCCTGACCTTGGTTTCGCCGGTAAAGCGGTCGATGTCGACCACGCAGATATAGGCACCGAAGGGATAAGTCATATTCGGCGGGTCGTAGTACTCCACCGCTTCCAGCCCCGGCTCCATGCCCTTGGGTACGTTGTTGTAGGCCGCCCAGGCAATGTCCTTGATGGTTTTAAATTGATCCGGTACGCCTTTTACCTTGAACCGGTCCAAGTCCCATTCCAGGTCATCCTCGCTCACCTCGAGCAGATGCGCGGCGATTTTGCGCGCCTTCGCCCGGATCTTGCGGCCGGCGTTGGCCGCGGCCGCGCCGGCCACCGGGGTGGAACGCGAGCCGTAGGTGCCAAGCCCGTAAGGTGCGGTATCGGTGTTACCCTCTTCGATGGTAATTTCGTCTGAGGAAATGCCGGTCTCGCTCGCCAGGATTTGCGCGAACGTGGTTTCGTGCCCCTGCCCCTGGTTGAGCGTGCCCAGGCGTGCGATCGCGCTGCCGGTCGGGTGCACGCGGATCTCGCAACTGTCGAACATGCCGATGCCTAAGATCGCGCAGGCCTTGTTCGGCCCGGCGCCGACGATCTCAGTAAACGTGGCGATGCCGATGCCCATGAGCTCACCGCGCGTGCGTTTTTCCGCCTGCTCCTTGCGTAGCGCGGCATAGTTCACCGCCGCCATCGCCTTTTTGAGCGCGACCGGATAATTGCCGCTGTCGTACTCCCAGCCGAGCGCGGACTTGTAGGGGAATTGCTGCGGCTGGATGAAGTTGCGCAAGCGGATCTCGGCCTTGTCGATATTCATTTTTTGCGCCAGCACGTCGATCATGCGCTCGATCAAATAAGACGCCTCGGTTACGCGGAACGAGCAGCGGTAGGCGACGCCGCCGGGGGCCTTGTTGGTGTACACCCCGTCGACGCGGGCGTAGGCGGTCTTAATGTCGTACGAACCGGTGCAGATATTGAAAAAGCCGGCGGGCCATTTGACCGGGTCGGCGCAGGCGTCGAACGCGCCGTGATCCGCCAGCGCATGCACGCGCAAGGCCTGAATACGCCCGTCTTTATCAGCCGCCAATTCGCCGGTCATGTGATAATCGCGCGCGAACGCGGTAGTGGACAGATTCTCAATGCGGTCCTCGATCCACTTTATCGGCCGGCCTAACACGATCGAGGCCACGGTCGCCACCACGTAGCCGGGATACACCCCGACCTTGTTGCCGAAGCCGCCGCCGATATCGGGGGAAATAATATGCACCTTGCTTTCCGGGATGCCGGACAACATCGAGAATACCGTGCGCACCACGTGCGGCGCCTGCGAGGTCAAATACACCGTGAGCTCGCCTTTCACCTTATCGAACGAGGCCACGCAACCGCAGGGCTCCATGGGGCAGGGGTGCACGCGTTGATAGGTAACTTTTTCTGTTACGGTAACCGCGGCGGTTTTAAATACCTGGTCGGTCGCGCTCTTATCGCCGACTTCCCAGGTGAAGATGTGATTATCGTGGAGACGATTGCCGTGCGCCCCTTGCGTCTTGCCTTTCAGGTCTTCGCGCAGGATCGGCGCGCCGGGCTCCATAGCCTTATGCGGATCGACCAGCGCGGGCAACTCCTCGTATTCCACTTCGACCAATTCAACCGCATCCGCGGCGACGTAACGGTCGCTGGCGATCACCATCGCCACCTCCTGGTTCTGGAACAGCACTTTTTCGTCCGCCAGCACCGCCTGCACGTCGCCGGCCAAGGTCGGCATCCAATGCAGCTTCACCGGCTTGAGGTCATTGGCGGTCAACACCGCCACGACGCCGGGCAGGGCCAGCGCTTTTTTCGTGTTGATGGATTTGACGCGTGCGTGCGCCACCGGGCTGCGCACGAGGTCGCCGTACAGCATGCCGGGCAGCTTGATATCATCGACGTAATTGCCCTTGCCCTGGATAAAACGCGGGTCTTCCTTGCGCTTGCGCGCGTGACCGATCCCGCTTATCTTGTTTTCACGGTCTAATTGTTCTGCTGCGGCGCTCATGCGACCTCCTTAGGCTGACGGAGCTTATCGGCGGCGTACTGCACCGCCTTGACGATGTTTTGATAACCGGTGCAACGGCAGAGATTGCCCGACAACCCTAAACGGATCTGTTCTTCGCTAGGACGCGGGTTTTCCTGCAATAAGCGATAACTGCGCATGAGCATGCCGGGAGTGCAATAGCCGCATTGCAGGCCGTGCTCCTGCATGAACCCTTCCTGGACCGGGTGCAGTGCGCCGTTTTTCGCCAGTCCTTCCACGGTCATGACCTCGCCGCCATTCGCCTGCACCGCCAGCAGGGTACAGGACTTTACCGACTGGCCGTTAAAGTCCACGGTGCAGGCGCCGCAATGGCTGGTTTCGCAGCCGACGTGGGTGCCGGTGAAATGCAATTGATCGCGCAACAAATGCACGAGCAAGGTGCGCGCCTCGACCAAGGCCTCCACGGGCTCGCCGTTCAGGGTGAAAGCAATCGCGGTCTTTGCCGGTTTCGCAATCGCAGTCTTTGCCGATTTCGTAGCTTGGGATTTTTTAGCCATGTTTCTTCCTCCTCTTAGGCAGCCCGTGACCAGGCCTGTTTCAATGCACGCTTGGTCATTTCCGCGACCATGTGTCTCTTATATTCCACCGGGCCGCGCATGTCAGGCGCGGGATCGCACGCCGCCATGGCGAGCTCCGCGGCCTTTTGTATCAGCGCCTCGTCGAGCTTTTTGCCGGTCAATAGTTTTTCTGCCGCGGTCAGTTTGATTGGGGTGGGGCCGGCGTTGGTCAAGGCAATGCCGATCTGGCTGCAAGCCCCATTGTCGAGCGTAAGCTGGACCGCGGCGCCGGCGGTAGCGAAGTCCCCGATCTTGCGTTTCAATTTTTGGTAGGCATAGCCGCTGCGAGGCGGCGGAGTCGGCACCCGGATCTCGGTCAAAATCTCATCCGCTTGTATCTGCGTGGACAACGGCCCTAAATAAAAGCCATCGACCGGCACCACCCGCTCCTTCTTCGGACCGCGCAGTACCAGTGACGCGCCGAGGGCCAGCATTACCGCGGGGTGATCGTTGCCCGGGTCGCCGTGGGCGACATCGCCGCCGATGGTGCCGCGGTTGCGCACCTGGGGATCGGCGATCAGCCGCGCGGCTTCCGGAATCAGGGGGCACTTTTTCTGCAGCAATTCGGAGGCGATGAGTTCGTTTTCGGTGGTCATGGCGCCGATATGAATCATGCCCGTTTTCTCGCTGATGCCCTTGAGCCCCGGCACCAGATTGATATCGATTAAATGAGCGGGTTCGGCGAAACGCAGCTTCATCATGGGAAGCAGGCTGTGCCCGCCGGCCAAAATCTTCGCCTCTTCCCCATATTGATTTAACAGCTCGACTGCCTGCTTTAGGGTGGTTGGCGCATGGTATTGGAAGTTGCCGGGTATCATGGTCTCTCCTTA
>DATGVQ010000086.1:0-1512 GCA_035300145.1 Acidiferrobacterales bacterium
GGCGCGCCGTAGCCCAGCGGCATGACCACCAGCATCGGCTTGGCTTTGCCTTGAGCGATGAGGTTGTCCAGGATCACGTTGGCGCGGCCAACGGCGGTCCAGGCGCTGGCGTCGTCGCTGAAGCCGTGCAACAGGTAGAGGACCGGATAGGTTTGCTTGCCGCGGGGGTCGTAGCCGGGCGGGGTGTAAACGAAAAAATCGCGGTCGTCGCCCACGACTCCGGACTTGTAGAAATGATGATGAATCTCGCCATGCGGCACGTTGCCGGTTTCCCAGGAAAGAGAGGCGTGTCCGGGTACGTGAACTATGCTCGACCTGCCTAGGAAGTTGGGCTTTACGGCGTGATTGGAAGGATCGAACATGCCCACGCCATCGGCGATGATCGTGTAGCCGTAATAATCAGGAGCCAGCGGATTGGTGGTCACGCTCCACACACCCAGATCGTCCTTCTGCATGGGGAAAGGCTTCGGAACCCCTTCGAGCGAAACCGCGACCTCCTTGTCGTTAGGTGCGCGGAAGCGTAACGTCACGCTTTTGTCAGCGTGGACCTCGGGAGAGATCAACGGCGGCGGTGGCGTCTGCGCTGGCGCAGTATCGGCCATGAAGGCCATAAGCAGGATGGCAAGTACAAAGAATGTTCGTTTCATGGTTCCCCATCGCGGCGCTCTCTCATTGAAGCCTCGACTTCCGAGCGCCCGCGCCGAGGGATGATACAACAAGCCGCTCTCCTTCGCGCGGCAGCGGGCAGATTAGTGGGCAGTGAAAAGAAGAGGGGGAATTAAGTCAGGTTTCGCGAGACGCGAAAGGTTGGGCCAATGATGCGTGCGGGGTCTTTAGGCTTTTCTTTCTAGAGCTCCTGGGGCCGCGCGCTTGGAACCTGCTTCAGATAACCAGAGACAGACCTGTCCTATCCGAGCGTCAGGCGGGTTGCTGGTAGAGGCCGATCACATTTCCTCCCGGATCGCGGAATCTCGCCGTGATCTCGGGCGCGTCCGCGCCGATCGGCTGCTCGATCTCGCCTCCATGGGCTACCACCGCGTCAACGGTCGCGGCCACGCTGTCAACCATGATGTAAAACAGCAGGCCGGGCTTTGCTGCGGGCGGGCGCCCCAGCACCCACGTGCCGCTCACTTCCCCGGTCGTATCGTCAAAAGCAGTGCTGCCGTCGCCGCGTTTCCGGATGTTCCAGCCGAAGACCCCCTTATAGAACTCGGCCGAGCGCGCAATGTCGGTGGCGGGCATCTCGATGTAACAGATCTTCCCATTCGCAATCGTAGGTGGCATCAATGTACCTCTAAATGCGCCGCCATTCTAACAACTCTCAAACTGAAATCAAATATCCGCACCTTCCGCGCAACATCAATTTACACCCCGCCGCGGCCCGCGCAGCCCGAACTGCAGCCGCGTGCTGACAAGGAACGACCCTAATCTATATCGCAATCTAGTTTGCATTGCAGTTTAGTTTGCATTACAGACTAAAATTAATAGCCCGCAAACTAGAATGCAGCGCAA
>DATGVQ010000087.1:0-11901 GCA_035300145.1 Acidiferrobacterales bacterium
AATAAACCTGCTTCAACTCCGCACCCGATTCGTAGATCACCTTACCGAGCGGCATGGCGATCAGTTTGAGATCGGGCAGCAGACGCTCGAAATCGGCGGCCGACAAGACCGCCAGAAGATGGTTTTGTTTGGGGTTAGGACCGGCCGGCATAAGTGGGGTCATAGGCGTTGCGCGGAATATCGCGTCCTCCATAACTGTAGTATGGCTAGTTGTCCCTATGGATGATTATAACTAAAAAAGCGATGCTACGTGCCATAACGCACATAGTATACTACCTAGCTGCTTGAGTTCGACAGCCTGATTTGGCGCAACTCTCGCGTAATCCTAAATCCTATTCGCCTGGCCGATAAAAACCAAGCCGATCAATGGCTTAGGTTCGATAACGCACAGCACGTACGGGTATTGGCGGGTATAAACGGGTGCGGAAATGGACGCCGGTTGAGGCAATACCGAAAGGACAAAACCGGCCATGGCGCGACTGCAAACGACGCGGTCCATTATCAAGCGGCGGCGACGAAGCGCTTGCACTGTATAAAAAGGCCAGCCGTTTGGCAGCGTTATCATAGATTTGAGGCCGATGGGGAATCCAACCAGGATGGACGGGATCCAACCGGCGGTGCCTCCGCCCATGGACGGAGGGCATTATTATGTAAAATTTTTTTGAGCGAGCAAAATGGCTTGCGCGTCCGCGGCAATTAGGGGCTAAAATAAACTAAGCCGAGCTAAGGTAAGGTAAGGAGGTATCCCATGATTTCATTCACCGTCAATGGCAATACACAAACCGCCGATGTCGATGCCGATACGCCTCTGTTGTGGGTATTGCGCGATACGCTCGGTCTTACCGGCACCAAATTCGGTTGCGGCATCGCCCAATGCGGCGCCTGCACCGTGCATCTGGACGGCGCCCCGATTCGCTCGTGCTCCACGCCGATTTCGGCGGTGGCGGGGAAAACCGTTACCACCATTGAAGGTTTGTCCGCCAATTCCAGCCATCCGTTGCAGGTCGCTTGGATTGCGGAAGAAGTGCCGCAATGCGGCTATTGCCAGTCCGGCCAGATTATGTCGGCGGCGGCGCTGTTGGCCAACAACCCGCGCCCGAGTGACGCCGATATCAACGCCGCCATGTCGGGAAATATCTGCCGCTGCGGAACCTATCAACGCATCCGCAGCGCCATCCACCGCGCCGCCGAACTTAAGGCGAAGGAGGTATAACCATGGACGAAATGATTAACGAAAGCAGGCGCGTTTTTCTGAAGGCAAGCGCCGCCGTCGGCGGCGGCTTATTGATCGGTTTTTATCTGCCCGGCGCGGCGCGCTTCGCGCAAGCGGCACCCGCTCCCGCGGTTACGTTCACCCCTAACGCCTGGATCCGTATCGGCGCCGATAACATTGTTACGGTGATGGTAGGACAGTCGGAAATGGGGCAAGGCATCATGACCGGTTTGCCCATGATCGTGGCGGAGGAGCTGGAAGCCGATTGGGATAAAGTGCGGGTCGAATCGCCGCTGGCTAACCTGGCTTATGCGCGGCCCGACAGTAAAGTACAAGGCACCGGCGGCAGCGCCAGCGTACGCCGGTTGTGGCAGCCCTTGCGTCAAGCCGGCGCCGCGGGGCGGCAAATGCTGGTCACCGCGGCGGCGCAGACGTGGGGGGTGGACGAGAGCACCTGCGTGGCGCAACGGGGTGAAGTCATACACAAACGGAGCGGACGGCGTCTGCAATATGGGGCGCTGGCGGAAAAAGCCGCAACCCTGCCGGTGCCGAAAGAGGTAGCGCTCAAAGATCCAAAAGATTTTCGCATCCTCGGCAAAGCGCCGCCGCGCGTCGATACTCCGCAGAAAGTAAACGGCAGCGCCATATATGGTATTGATATCAAGGTCCCCGGCATGCTTGTCGCCACCGTGGCGCGTTGCCCGGTGTTCGGCGGCAAGGTGGCGAGTTTTAATGCTGAAAAGATCAAGGCGGTCAAAGGCGTGCGCAATGTGGTGCAAATCAACTCGGGCATCGCGGTCGTGGCGGATAATTTCTGGGCTGCCAAGAAAGGCCGCGATGCATTGGAAATAAGCTGGGATGAAGGCGCGAACGCCAAGCTAAGCTCCGCCTCCTTGAGCAAGACTTATGCGGAGCTGGCGCAAAAACCCGGAGCAGTGGCGCGCAGCGAGGGCGATGCCGACAAGGCCCTGGCGTCCGCCGCGAAAAAAATTCACGCGGTGTATGAAGTGCCGTTTTTAGCGCACGCCACCATGGAGCCGATGAATTGCACCGCCCACGTTACCGAAGACGGCTGCGAGATTTGGGCGCCGACCCAGGGCCAGACGCGGGCGCAACGCGCGGCGGCGAAGATTACCGGTTTTCCGGCGGAGTCAATCAAGCTCCACACCACTCTGTTGGGCGGCGGCTTCGGCCGCCGTCTCGAATCCGATTTCGTGGAGGAGGCGGTGCAAATCTCCATGTTAATTGGCGCGCCGGTTAAAGTAATCTGGACGCGCGAGGACGATATGCAGCACGACTTCTATCGCCCCGCGACTTACAGCGTGTTTGACGGCGGGCTGGACAAAAAAGGCACGCCGATCGCTTGGAAACACCGGGTCGTGAGTCCCTCCATTCGCATCCGCACCGCGCCGGAGACGATAAAGAACGGGCTCGACGAACATGCGATGGGCGGCGCGATGACCTTGCCGGACGACATCCCCAATATGTACATCGACTACGTCATGCACAATACCATTCCAGTCGGGGTATGGCGTTCAGTCAGCGACTCCCAGAATGGATTTGTCACGCAGGGGTTCCTGGATGAGCTGGCGGTAGCCGCGGGCCGTGATCCCTATGAATTCCGGCGTAAACTATTAAGCAAAGCCCCGCGCCACAAAGGCGTGCTGGAGTTGGCGGCGACCAAGGCCGGCTGGGGCAAGCCGTTACCGAAGGGCGTGTACCGCGGCATCGCCGTGCACCATTCCTACGCCAGTTGGGCCGCGCAGGTGGCGGAGGTTTCGGTCGCGAAGGACGGTAATGTGAAAGTGCATCGCGTGGTATGCGCAATTGATTGCGGCATCGTAATTAATCCGGACACGGTCAGGGCGCAAATGGAAAGCGGCATTGTCTATGGTTTGACTGCGGCGCTCGGAGGCGAAATCACACTTAACAACGGGCGCGTGCAACAACGGAATTTCGACGACTACCCAATGCTGCGTATGAATGAGATGCCAAAAATCGAGGTCTATATTGTGTCCAACCAGGAGGCCCCGGGCGGCATCGGCGAGCCGGGCACGCCGCCGATTGCACCGGCGGTAGTGAACGCGATTTTCGCCGCCACCGGCAAGCGTATCCGCAAATTGCCGATCCGCGCCGAAGACCTGCGAACCGCTTGAACACGAGGACCGGCGTTAACCGCCGGTCCGTCACCGCCTATACTGAACACCCCTTAAGCGCCATGGAGCGCATGCAACATCTCCCGCTTTTTCTTTTGCAAGCCGTACTGTTCCCGGAAGACAGACTGCCGTTGCGCGTGTTCGAGGCGCGCTATATGGATATGGTTAGCGCCTGTTTAAAAGTAGACAAACCTTTTGGCGTTTGTCTCATTCAGGCGGGTCAAGAGGTGGGGCAACCGGCCGATCCGGTGACAGTGGGCACGCTCGCATTTATTAAACAATGGGAAATGCTGCAGCCGGGCGTTTTACATATTCTTGCGTTAGGCGGTGCACGTTTCGAAATCGAAAGGTTTTATCATGAGGACAAGCTCGCGTGTGCCGATGTGCGCTTATGGGAAGCCGAGCCGGAATTGGGCGTGCCGCCGGAGTTCCTGGGGCTGACGCAATTCTTACAGCAGATCATTTCGGATTATGGTTCCAGGTTAATCCCGCAACCGCATCGCTTTAATGACGCGAGCTGGGTGGGCATGCGACTGGCCCAGCTTTTGCCGGTGGCCAATACCGTCAAACAAGGCTGGCTGGAGGAGCGCCGCCCGCGCGCGCGTCTCGCCGCGATTAAAGATATTTTGAAAAAGATCGCGGCACAGAAGAAACCGGAATCTTGAATCTCCTCGGCCGGCGCTTTTGCCAAACGGCATGGCCACCTGATTCTTAAACGTCCCCACCTGTTTCTCTGGTAAAATTCATTGTATGGACGTTTCCCTTCTTCTTAACGATCTCAACCCGGCGCAACGCGAGGCGGTTACCGCGCCGCCGGGGCCGCTGTTGGTATTGGCCGGTGCCGGCAGCGGCAAGACCCGGGTATTAACCCACCGGGTCGCCTGGCTGGTGCGGACGCAACAGGCCTCTCCGCACACCATCTTGGCGGTCACCTTTACCAACAAGGCGGCGGCCGAAATGCGCGGGCGCATCGAACAAATGCTGGGCTTCCCGGTGAGCGGCATGTGGATTGGGACGTTCCATGGGCTTTCCCACCGCTTTTTGCGCGCCCATTGGCGCGAGGCCGGCGTGCCGCAGACATTTCAAATTTTGGACGGCGAAGATCAGTATCGGCTTGTCCGGCGCGTGCTGAAAAGCCTGGAGCTGGACGAAGCCTATTGGCCGCCGCGCCAGGCGCAATGGTTTATTAACGGCCACAAAGAAGAAGGTCGCCGCCCGCAGCATCTGGGCGAGCCCAACGATCCCCAGCAACGCCAGATGCTGCGCATCTATCAGGCTTATGAGGAAGCCTGCCGGCGTTCCGGTCTCGTGGACTTCGCGGAGTTGCTGTTGCGCGCCTATGAGCTAATGAAGGACAACAGCGCCCTGCGCCACCATTACCAAAGCCGGTTTCGGCAGGTCCTGGTCGACGAGTTTCAGGATACCAATGCCATTCAATTTGCGTGGCTGCGCTTATTCGCCGGCGGATCGAATCACCTCACCGTCGTCGGCGATGACGATCAATCGATTTACGGCTGGCGCGGGGCGAAAGTGGAAAATATTCTCAAGTTTGAACAGGATTTTCCCGGCACTAAGACCATTCGCCTGGAACAGAACTACCGCTCCAGCGGCAACATTCTCAAGGCCGCGAACGCGGTCATCAGCCACAATCAGGGGCGTCTCGGCAAAAATCTGTGGACCACGGGCGAGGATGGGGAGCCGGCGCGCCTGTATACCGCCTATAACGAATTGGAGGAGGCGCGTTTTGTTGTGGAGCGTATTCAGGCCTGGGTCGAAGCCGGACATGCGCGCCGCGAGGCGGCGATCCTGTACCGGTCCAACGCGCAATCGCGGGTGTTTGAAGAGATGTTGCTGAATGCCAATATGCCTTATCGCGTATATGGCGGCCTGCGCTTTTTTGAGCGCGCCGAGATCAAAGATGCGCTGGCCTATCTGCGCCTGTTGGCCAGCCGGCATGACGCCGCCGCGTTGGAACGCATCGCCAACGTGCCGACGCGCGGTATCGGTGACAAATCGCTAGAGGCGGTGCGCGCTCGCGCCAAGAGCGCCGATAGCTCGTTATGGGAAGCGGCGCAATATTTGGTTAAATCCAATACCCTGGTCGCCCGTACCAGCAGCGCGCTCGCGGCGTTTCTCGCGCTCATCGAACGCCTGGCGCAAGAAACCGCGGGCCAGGCGCTGCCGGAACTGACCGAGCATGTGTTACAGCACAGCGGCCTGCTTGACCATTATCAAAAAGAAAAGGGTGAAAAAGGCGAGGCGCGGGTGGAAAACCTGCGTGAGCTGATTTCCGCCGCGCGGAACTTTGAATATGAACAGGCGGAAGGCCTCGAGCCGTTATCCGCCTTTTTGGCCCACGCCGCGCTGGAGGCGGGTGAAGGCCAGGCGGAAGCGTGGCAGGATTGTGTACAATTGATGAGCCTGCATTCTGCCAAGGGCCTGGAATTTCCCCTGGTGTTCCTCACCGGCCTGGAAGAAGGGCTGTTTCCGCACGAGCGCTCCATTGTCGAGCCGGGGCGTTTGGAGGAGGAGCGGCGCCTGTGTTATGTCGGGATGACGCGCGCCATGAAGCAATTGTACCTGACCCACGCTGAGCTGCGGCGGCTGCACGGGAATGAATACTACGCCCCAGCCTCGCGGTTTTTAAGTGAAATCCCGGAAGAGCTGATCGTGCCGGTGCGCGCTCAACCCCGGCAGATGTCGCCCGCCAGGCCGATTAATACTTATGTCCGGGATGAATCCTCTGCGCCCATGCGCCTCGGCAGCCGGGTGCGCCACGAAAAATTCGGCGAAGGCGTGGTGCTCAATTATGAGGGCGACGGCTCGCATGCGCGCGTGCAGGTTAATTTCGAGGAGGTGGGGTACAAATGGCTGGTGCTGGCATACGCCAAACTCCGACCACTTTAGAGAGGGCGACAGCCGCGCGCACCGGTCTGTAGTAGACTATATTAATTATTAATTAATAATTAATTACGGGGGCCGATTTAAAAAACAAGGCAGTTCCGGCCTTTCTCATGAGCATTCATTCAGGGGTAAATCATGCAGCGCAACAGCTATTTTTTGAACAAGGATGGCCAGCTTTCGCCATGGAGGGTCATCGTAAGCATGGGGTTGACGGCGGCGGTAGTAGCGATATCGATGGGATTGCTGCAAGGGTATTTTGGGCTTACCGTGAATTCGTGGGGTATGGTTTTGGCACAGGGAGTACTGCTAGCGGTCATTATCGGTCCGTTAGTTTATTTCCTGATCGTGACGCCGATCATGCGCGATTACCATAAGCAGCTGTCTCTAAGCCACGCGCTTGGGGACAAAAATCAACTCATTATCATTGACCCATTAACACGGACATTAAATCGTCGCGGCATTACCTCCAGCCTGTTAGAAGCGATGGCGCAGGCGCAACGTTACAATAGTCCGCTGTCTATTGTGGTAATTGATGCCGACCATCTTAAGAAGCTTAACGATAGGCACGGACCCGCCTCCGGGGATAGGGCGCTTGAATTTGTTTCGCATACCATCACCGAGCTACTGCGCTTGCCGGATCGGGTTGGCCGACAAGCAGACGACGAGTTTTTGATAGTGATGCCGCAAACTAAAATCGCCGCCGCTTCTAAGGTAGCCGAGCGCATACGCGCAGCAATCGAAGGTGGGAAGTTTGAAGTTAAAAACAAAGATGCTAGACTTAGTGTGAGCATCGGTGTGACCGAGTTTCGCAAAGGGCAAGATTTGGAAAAGTTCCTTTCAAGCGCGCAACAGGCCTTGCAAAAGGCGAAAGATGCGGGACGCAATCGCGTTGCAGTAAAAAAATAGTTTAAATATTTTCTTTACCGGCAACTGTCGACTGGTAAGCGCTATTCTAACATTCCTGCCCCAACTATAATTAGAGGCATCCTTGTTATGCGTTCATTGAGGAGGTACCAATGAAAAAGACGATTCTTTTTGTACGCGCACTTCTACTTCTGGCATTTGTTATATTAATCGGGGCCTGTTCCGGAAAGACCACAGTTAAGAGCGACCTCGGTTTAAGCGGCGCGCCCGATTGGGTGAATGAGGGCACCAATATCCTTAAGGATAAAAACGGGCGGCTTTTCCACGGCGTCGGCTCGGCACCGCCGATGGGCGACATGTCGTTACAAAAATCGACCGCAGACGAACGCGCACGCGCGGAGGTGGCTCGTATTCTTTCATCTTATATGGACGTGGTCTCCAATGATTATACTGCCTCCACCGGCAATATCGGCGAAGCGGAGCAGGCAGTGTCCCGCCAGATTAAGAATCTTACTAAAATCAATTTGACCGGCGCCAAGATCATCGGAAGCTGGCGCGACAAGAAGAGCAATGTGATTTATTCGATCGCTGAGCTTGATATGCAAAATGTGAAAGCCACTACGCAAAATGTGCAAGATATGAATGAAGGTTTGCGCAATTACATCAGCGCCCAGGCGGATAATATTTTTGACAAGATTTCCTCCAAGGAGGGCAAGAAATGATAAGCCAGGCTAATATGCGTTCGTTCCGCATCAGCTCGTTGGCGCTGCTTTTGGCAGGGTTGTTATCCGCCTGCGCAACCAGCGTTGACCGGATGCAGGTTGACGAAGTCAAAGATTTGAGCGGCGCGTGGAACGATACCGATTCCCGACTGGTATCGGAAGAAATGATCCAGGACGTATTATCGCGCGCCTGGATACAGGACTATACCGGCGCTCATAAAAAGCAGCCTAGTGTCATCGTCGGTGAAGTCCGCAATCTCAGCCACGAACACATTAATCTAAATACCTTTGTCGCCGATATGGAGCGCGCCCTCATTAATTCCGGCAAGGTGCAGTTCGTAGCCTCGCGCGTGGAGCGCGAGGATGTCCGGGAAGAGCGCAAGGACCAGGATGTCCATGCCAGCGAAACCACGCGCAAGCCGATGGGTCAGGAAATCGGCGCGGATTATATGCTGAAGGGCGCGATTAATACGATCATCGATCTCGACGGCAGCACCCAGGTGAGGTATTACCAGGTCGATCTGAATTTAATCAGCCTCTCGGATAATCGCGTCGTTTGGTTGGGCCAAAAGAAGATTAAGAAGCTCGTTAAGCGCAGCAGACTCAGATCCTGAAGACTCCTGTCTATGAGCGGATCCGGTGCGCCTTTACGCCATGAGGATTTTCTTAGTGCCGGTGAACGCCCGCGGCTTGTTCGCTGCTTATTTCATACTTTTGTCGGGCTGCGCCAGCTTTAGCGATTCGTTCAGTATCATCGAGCACGATCTGGTAATGCAGCAGCCCGGGCTCGCTCTCCAGGCGCTGGAAAAGCAGGGCGCCGGGCATCAAGACCAGGTCCTGTATATGCTCAATAAAGGTATGTTGCTGCGCATGAACCACGACTATACCGGCAGTAATGAGGCGTTTGAGACGGCAAAGCGGCGCATCGACGCGCTCTACGGCGTCAGCGTGCATGAGCAACTGACCTCGTTCATTGTTAATGATACCGCCCAAAGTTTTGTCGGCGACGAGTTCGAGCAAATACTCCTCCATCTCTACCTGGCGCTCAACTATCTGGAAATGGGCCAACTGGACAACGCCCGGGTTGAGGCTTTGCAGATAGATATTAAATTGCGCGAGCAGGCGGAAAAAGCGCGGGGGAATAGCTATACCGAAGATGCGTTTGCACGTTATTTGACCGGCATGATTTATGAGGAATTGGGCGAATGGAGCGATGCGATGATCGCCTATCGCAGCGCCTATGAGGCCTATATTAAATATCGTGAGAAATACGCCGTCGCCGTACCGGTATTTTTGAAATACGACCTGCTGCGCTTGGCGGAAAAGCAAGGCCTGAGCGATGAAGTGCAAAAATATAAAACCACGTTTTCCATCAATACCTGGCCGAGCGAAGCGTCATTGCACGATACCGGTGAGTTGATATTTACGCTGCATAACGGCCTGGCCCCGATTAAACGCGAGCATTCGGTTGTCGTTAACAATCCGGTGAATGGACGCTTAGTGCGCATCTCGTTGCCGCACTATCAGTCGCGTTTCGCGCCGGTTACCAAGGCGCGAATTACCGTTAATAGGACGGAGGCGGTAACCGAACCCGTGGAAGATATTGACGGCATCGCCGTCAAGAGCCTGGAAGCAAAGATACCGGTCATTACCGCGCGCCTGTTGGCGCGTGCGGTAGTTAAAGATCAAGCCGCCAGACAGGCTGGCAAGCAGAATGACCTGGCCGGACTCATCATAAATATAACCAATGTATTGACCGAACGGGCCGATACCCGCAGCTGGTTGACTTTGCCGCATAATATACTGCTTGCACGTACGCCTTTGCCGCCGGGTAGCTATAGCGTCAAAGTAGAATTGCTCGGGAATAATAATGAAATCATGGCAACCCGCGAGTTTACTGATATTGTCATCAGGCAGCGGAAAAAAACTTATTTATCTTATCACTGGGTATCCTCCCAGTCACAATTTGTGAGGAGATAGCAATGAAGATTCTACTCGCAGCCGTTTTAAGCGCCGCTCTACTCTCTAGCTGTGCGGTTGGCCGTAGCACCAGCAAACCGGATTGGATTGACGGGCCGAGCGCCAAATACAGCGATACCCAATTTCTCATTGGCCGTGGCCAGGCCAACAACCAAGAGGACGCAAAGGACCGCGCGCGCGCCGACCTGGCGAAAATCTTCGAGGTGTCGATAAACGTTGAAAGTGAGGATACACAGACTTACAAGAGCGCCAGCGCGCAGGGAAAGACCGAAGCTCAGAATGTAGCTCAGGTGAGCCGGACGATCGCTACGCGTACCGACCAGATTATTCAGGGCGTGCAGATCACCGAAATCTGGCAACAGCCGGCGACAAAGACATACTACGCCCTGGCGGTTTTGCCGCGCCTGCAAGCGGCCAATAGCCTGCGTCAAGAAATCGAGCGCCTGGATACGGCGACGCAAAACGATATCGAGCAGGCGCGCAATAACCCCGATCTTTTGGCAAAGATCGCCGCCGCCAGCCGTGCCCTGAACGCCCAGATGCAGCGCCAGTCTTATCAAAAATCCCTCAAGATTTTGGATCGTACCGGCCGCGGGCTCGAGCCGCAGTGGAATATCGGTAAGCTTGCTTCAGATTTGGACGCGGTATTAAAGCGGGTGCATATCGCCCCGCGCATCAGCCCGGATTCGCCGGGAGAGCTGGCGACGATGTTGTCCGGCGGCTTATCCGCGGCCGGGTTTTTAACCGAGACCGGGCAAAATCCGGACTATCTGCTCGAGGCGTCGTTACAACTGAATGATCTGGGCATTCAAGATAGCTGGCATTGGTTCAGAGGGACGTTGGAGATTAAGCTCTCGGAGCAGGCCAACGGGCGCATACGCGGCACTAAGCGTTGGGATATTAAATCTTCCGCCCAGCAACAAACGGTTGCGCGGCAACGAGCGATAGAACAGACAGATACAATTTTGAAAAAGGACTTGTACAACGCCATTATTGGTTTTGTAACCAATTAACGAACTAATCCAGCATGGCCTTGACCACCGCATTCCATGCCAGCGCTAAATTGGTGCGGTTATAGCCGCCACCGCCCATGGCGAGGATGCGGCCTTGGCAGAACTCATCGGCGATCCCGCACAGCCGCTCCGCCGCGTAGCCATGGGCGGCGGGGCTAAATTGCATATGAGTCAGCGGATCGCCGGCAATGCTGTCGGCGCCCGCTTGTAATAAAATAATTTCCGGCTTCGCTGCGCGCACAAACGCTTCTACTTCCATCCATGCCTGATGAAAAGCTTTGTCGTCAGCGCCGGGTGGCATCGGAATATTGAGCTTAGTCCCCTGCGCCGCTCCTGTGCCGGTTTCGTTACGAAAGCCGGTGCCCGGATAGAGGTAACGGCCGTCTTCATGAATATCGGCGAAAATAAGATCGGGGTCGTCTTCAAATGCGTAGAACACCCCGTCGCCATGGTGCGCGTCGATATCGATATAGGCCACTCGCTTGATATGGAACTGCTTGCGTAGCGCCTCAATAACGGCGCCGGCATCGTTAAAAACGCAAAACCCGGCGGCGGCATCACGCCGCGCGTGATGCAGGCCGGCGATCGGCACGAACACCCGCGGACAATCGCCGGTCATCATTTGTTTTAAGCCGTCGAGGGTGGACCCAACAACATAGGCCGCCGCCTCGAACACGCCTTTAAACGCCGGTGTGTCGCCGTAATCCAAGTAACCCTCACCCGCGGTGGAAAGAAACTTAACCCGTTCGATATAAGCCGGCGTATGGAAATAGGCGATCGCGTTTTCGGCGGCAAGCGCCGGCGCCGCCACGCGCACGCGCCGATCCAGGCCTTGCTTTACCGCTTCTTGCCAAAAGGCATGAAGACGATCGGCGCCAAAGGGATGCCCGTGGCCGAACCCATATCGCGCCAATGCTTCACCGAAATAAACTTGCACCGGCATAATAATCAAAGTAAGCGGCGAATTCCGATAATCTGTGTTAGCAGGGTGATGAAAAACTCGTTTTTCATCACCCTGCGGTGTGGTATAGGGACGTACCGCCATTTTT
>DATGVQ010000088.1:0-13269 GCA_035300145.1 Acidiferrobacterales bacterium
GATATTTCGCTCGATAAGATTTTTATCGGCTCCTGCACCAATGGACGCATCGAAGATCTGCGCGCCGCCGCCGCCGTGATCAAGGGGCGGCGGGTGGCCAAGAATATTCAGCTTGCGCTGGTGGTGCCGGGTTCCGGATTAGTAAAACAGCAGGCGGAGCGGGAAGGATTAGATGTAATATTCCGCCAGGCCGGTTTTGAGTGGCGCGAGCCGGGCTGCTCGATGTGTCTTGGCATGAATGCCGATCGTTTGGGGCCGGGAGAACGCTGTGCCTCGACCTCCAATCGCAATTTTGAAGGCCGGCAAGGCCAGGGCGGGCGCACCCATTTGGTCAGCCCGGCCATGGCCGCGGCCGCCGCGATTGCCGGCCACTTTGTCGATATCAGAGAATTGGATTAACCATATGGAAAAATTTACCGGCTTGACTGGCATTGTGGCGCCGATGGATCGCGCCAATGTGGATACGGATTCCATCATCCCTAAGCAATTTTTGAAGTCCATTAAGCGTACCGGGTTCGGTCCAAATCTATTTGATGAGTGGCGCTATTTGGACCACGGCGAGCCCGATCGGGATAACAGTAACCGGCCGCTGAACCCCGAGTTCGTGCTTAATCAGCCGCGTTACCGGGGCGCGCGGATTTTGCTCGCGCGCGATAATTTTGGCTGTGGCTCCTCGCGCGAGCATGCGCCCTGGGCATTGGAGGACTTTGGTTTCCGCGCCCTGATCGCGCCGAGTTTTGCCGATATTTTCTATAATAATTGCCTGAAAAACGGTCTGTTGCCGATCGTATTGAACAACCAGCAAGTAGAGCGCTTGTTCAAACAGGTACAAACCACGCCCGGCTATCAATTAAGCATCGAGTTAGAGCCGCAAACGGTTACTACGCCTTCCGGCGAACTATTTCATTTTGAAATCGACGCCTTTCGTAAGCACTGTCTGTTAATGGGCCTCGATGAGATCGCGTTGACCCTGCAATACCAAGACGATATCAAGAACTATGAGACGCGGCGGCGACAGGAAGCGCCCTGGTTGTTTAAATAATAAAACGATAAAAGCAAAGATTGAGGTAACTCGAATAATACATGCTTTTTTAATTAAGAGTGCCTAACAAAATGGATAGCCGCTACCTCCACAACCTCCCTCACCTGGCCCTTCGGGCCACCCTCTCCCGAAGGGAGAGGGGTTTCAGATCCTCATGGCACTACCTTAAGCGTAGACTCCGTGGCGACTCAAGTTTGTAGCCCGGATGGAGCGGAGCGGAATCCGGGGATGGATGGTGCCGTCGGCGGGCTCCCCCGCATTTCGCTGTCGCTTCATGCGGGCTACTCGTTGCACCTTAGCCCCCGGCGCCGTATCCTCGGTCAAAGGTGCTTAAGGTAGTGCCATGAGTTTCAGATCCCTTCTCCCTCCGGGAGGTGAGGCGCGGGCGCACACGATTCGCGCCCCGGCAGGAAGTTGCGGACGAGGGGGAGTATTGCTTCCTTTTATTTTGTTAGGCTCTCATAATTTACCTTGATGCAAGACGCGCGTTGTTTGCGCTTGTCTTTTCCTACTGAAAAATCTCATTTCACATGACAAAGAAAATTGCGGTATTGCCCGGTGACGGTATCGGCCCGGAGGTGGTTGCCGAGGCGGTGAAAGTTTTGCACTGTCTGCGCCGGGATTTCGGCCTGGATGTGGAGTTGGAGCAGGCCTTGTTCGGCGGCGCGGCTTATGAGGCCTATGGCCGTCCATTGCCAAATTCCACGTTGGCGCTGGCGAAAGCCGCGGATGCGGTGCTGCTGGGCGCCGTCGGCGGCCCAAAATGGGAGCCCTTGGATATCGCATTGCGGCCGGAAAAGGCGTTGTTGATGTTGCGTTCCGAACTTGAGTTGTTTGCCAATCTGCGCCCGGCATTGTTATATCCACAACTAGCCGAGGCCTCGAGCCTCAAACCGGAGGTGGTTTCGGGCCTCGATATTATGATTGTGCGGGAACTGATCGGCGGCATTTATTTCGGCCAGCCGCGCGGCGTGCGCACGCTGCCGGGCGGCGAGCGCCAGGGCTATAATACCCTGGTATATTCCGAATCCGAGATCGAACGCATCGCGCGTTCCGCCTTGAATATTGCCCGGAAGCGCAATAAAAGGCTTTGTTCAGTGGATAAAGCGAACGTATTGGAGTGCACCGAGCTGTGGCGCGAAGTCGTGACGCGGGTTGCGAAAGATTATCCCGACGTCGCGTTGAGTCATATGTACGTGGATAATGCCGCCATGCAGTTGGTGCGGGCGCCGAAACAATTTGACGTAATTGTCACCACCAATATGTTCGGCGATATTCTTTCAGACGAGGCCGCCATGCTTACCGGCTCTATTGGCATGTTGCCGTCGGCGTCGCTAGATGCGAACAATAAGGGCATGTATGAGCCTATCCATGGTTCCGCGCCGGACATCGCCGGCAAAGATGCGGCCAATCCTTTGGCCACGATTTTATCGGTCGCCCTGATGCTGCGGTATAGTTTTGCGCAAGCAGAAATCGCAGTCCGCGTCGAACATGCAGTGTCGCGGGTGCTGGACGCCGGCCTGCGCACGGCGGATATTTTTGCCGGTAAAGGACAAAAAGTCGGTACTGCGCGCATGGGGGACGCGGTGGTCGCGGCGTTGCGAGTGAACTAATTTCTTAAAGGAGCGAGGCCCGGAGATTTTGATCAATGAGTAATAAGAAGTACGATGTTGCGGTTGTCGGCGCTACCGGTACGGTCGGTGAAGCGATGTTATCCATCTTGGCCGAGCGTAATTTTCCGGTAAATAAGGTTTATGCCTTGGCTTCCAGCCGCTCCGCCGGCAGCCAGGTGCGTTTTAAGAATGGATTTCTCACCGTCGAGGATTTGGCGACATTTGATTTTTCCAGGGCCCAAATCGGCTTGTTTTCCGCCGGTGGGGAGATTTCCGCACAATATGCGCCAAAGGCGGCGGCGGCAGGATGCGTGGTGATCGATAACACCGCGCATTTTCGTTATGACCAAGATATTCCGTTGGTGGTGCCTGAGGTCAATGTCCACGCTATTGCCGAGTATAAAAATCGCGGCATTATTGCCAACCCGAACTGCTCCACCATTCAAATGGTGGTGGCGCTAAAGCCGATCTATGATGCGGTCGGCATCGAGCGCATTAATGTATGCACTTATCAAGCGGTTTCCGGCACCGGCAGGGAGGGGATTGAAGAGTTGGTGCGGCAAACGGAAGCGCTATTAACCAATGGCGAGGTCACGCTTAAGGTTTATCCCAAGCAAATCGCGTTTAACGTTCTCCCCTATATTGATGTGTTTCAGGACAATGGCTATACCAAGGAGGAGATGAAGATGGTATGGGAAACCCGGAAAATCATGGGCGATGAGGCGATCCGGGTGAACCCGACTACGGCGCGCGTGCCGGTGCTGGTTGGCCATTCCGAGGCAGTGCACATCGAAACCAGGCAAAAGATCACCGCGCAGGCGGCGCGCGAGTTGTTGCGCCAGGCGCCCGGGGTGCAGGTTTTGGATGAACGCAAGCCGGGCGGGTATCCTACCGCCGTCACCGAGTCGGCGGGTAAGGACGCGGTGTTCGTCGGCCGCATCCGCGAGGATATCTCCCATCCCAATGGCCTGGATTTATGGGTGGTGGCGGACAATGTGCGCAAGGGGGCGGCGTTAAATAGCATCCAAATTGCTGAGTATTTGGTAAAAGAGTATTTATAAGCTATAGTTATGCCAGGTTTATAAAGTGTCTTACTATGAGCATACTATAACTTCAAGTCTTAAAAGATATTTTTATGAACTTGAAGATGAATAGGTGATCGCATGCACCAAAATAGTTCGCGAACATCTTTGTTTGCGCGCCTAAGTTTAAGTATTGCGTTGCTGTGGATCCCTGGAATGGCTCAAGCCTTGGGGTTGGGGAAGTTAACCTTGCATTCCGGCCTGGATGAACCGCTAAACGCGGAAATCGAGCTCACCGCGGTCCAGTCCAACGAATTAAAAACCCTTAAGACCGGGCTGGCCTCCCGCGCCGACTTCGAAAATGCCGGTATTGAGCGGGCGCCGCATCTTGCAGGTATTAAGTACATGGTCGTGCAACGGTCGGACGGCCGTTATTTTTTGCTACTCACCACCGACCAATCTATCCGCGAGCCTTTTCTGCATTTTTTATTACAAGTGGATTGGGTAGGTGGGCATTTAATCCGCGAATACACCGCCTTAGTAGACCCGCCTTACCTGGTCGCCGGCAAACCTTCCGGCATTACTACACCGCAATCGGCGCCCCCTGAGCCTCCGCCCCCGCCGGTCGCGGTTGAGGCGGCGCCCGCGCCAGTGCGGGTGGAACCCCGGGCACAACCCTTTGTTCCGCCGCCGGTGGTGGAAAAATCACCGGCCGCAGAACCTTTGGAAGGCAAAGTTGATATCGCCGCGGAGCGCAGCGAGGCCATATCCACGCCATTCGCTCCGATAGAATCTGCGGCACCGGCAGAGAAACTCTTAGGCCCGCCAAATGTGAGAGAGGAAGACGTTCCGACGGAGTATGGCCCGGTTAAAAAAGGCGAAACACTTTGGAAAATTGTCAGTCAGTTGCGCACCGATAAAAACTTGACGGCGCCGCAAGTCATGTTGGCGTTATTAAAAACGAATAGAGACGCATTTTTTAATAACAACGTCAATAATTTAAAAACCGGGAAAATACTGAAAATTCCCGAGAGTTCGTTAGTGGAGTCAACTTCTGCCTCACGAGCGCTTAAGGAATTCCGCGCGCAATACGATGTGTGGCAGGAATATAAGTTGAAATTGGCCGGCGCCGGCAACGTTACCAAAGTTGCGGCAGTGGAAAAAAATTCTTCTAAAGGACAAATCACCGCCGAAAAACCAAATAAAGAAACCGCGCCGGCCGGCAAGGATAAAAAAGCAGCCGCTGCCGCTTCTCCCGAAAAGGATACCGTTGTTGAGGATTTGCTGAAAATTGTCCGCGCTAAACTGGATGATAAAGCCGATACACCTGCGCAAAAGAAATCGGACAAAGAAAATAAGCAGACTGGAACCGACGCCGGTAAAGCCGCTGTTGCCGAGCGTCGTTCGCTGCAAGATAAGGTTGCTGTTCTGGAAGAAACGCTTGAATCAAAGCAAATGGAAAACAAGGAATTGCGTGAACGGGTTAACCAAATTGAAACCCAGCTTAAAAACACAAAGCGTTTGATTGAACTGGAAAATAAGCAGCTGGCGCAAGCGCAAAAACAGGCAAGTGGCAATAAGGTAGATGCGGCGGCGGTGAAACCCGATAATAATCAGTCAAAAGAATCCTCCACTAAACCAGCGGCGGCGGGAACCGCCCCCGGGGCTGGAAAAAATCAGGCTAAACCCAGCGACGCTAAGCAACCTGCCGCGGCAGCATCGCCTGCCGCACAAAAACCCGCGGCCGCCGAGAAAAAGGACTCCGCGCCGTCTGCGCAAGATGCCGCACGAGCAATTGAAAACCTATCAAAAACAATTAAAAATCTATCACAAACAATTGAAAACCTATTGAGTGATTTGCTGGCGGATACATTTATCCTGTCTCTTGTTGGTGGTGGTATTGCCATCATTGCCGGCGGGATGTTGCTGGCTTATTCTCGGCGGCGGCGTCACTCCATTGCTGAATTTGAGGAGAGTATTCTGTCCGGAGGAGGATTAAATTCTGAAGGGAATATGGGGGATACCGCCCGGCGAGCGGAAAATGTCGACGCCTCTTTCCTGAGCGATTTTAGTCAAGGGGGGATGGGTAATATCCATACCGATGAAGTCGATCCGATTGCCGAAGCCGAGGTTTATCTCGCCTATGGGCGCGATGAACAGGCGGAAGAAATTTTGAAGGAGGCGGTTGTTAAAGATCCGGGCCGCCATGAGCTAAGGCAAAAGTTGCTTGAAATTTACCATCAGCGTAACGATCTCGCCTCGTTTGAGACGGTAGCGGAAGAATTGTATGCGGCCTTGGAGGGGAAAGGCGGTAAGATTTGGCAAAAAGTGGAAGAACTGGGTAAAAAGATGAATCCGCAGAATCCTTTATTCCGCGGAGGTAAACCCGCGCGCCCTGTAGCCGGAGAAAAGAAGCCTCAGCAACCGTTGGCTAGCGGAGCTGCGGGCGGCGCGGCTGGATTGAGCAGCAAGAGTGCGCCTGGTGCAACGGCGCCTAAACCCACTCCGCCCGAGCCGGGATTGAATTTCGATCTGGATCGCCCTGCTGGAGGGACAGCCGCAGCGCCTGGCGAATTGAGTTTTGATTTAGATTTCGGCGCCGGCAATGCGGAAACGGCGGCTAGCGCGGACAGCATCGATTTCTCGCAAACGATATCGGCGACGGCCGCGGACGATGCCGGTATGGGATCGTCCGTTGAACCATCGCCAGGCATTGATCTCGATTTTAGTGTACTCGCGAAAGACGCCGCCGCTGCAGATCGGTCCGCCGTATCCGCAGGCATTGACTTTGAGTCCAGCATCGCCTCCTCCGAAGATATCGAACTTAGTTTCGGGCCTGACACCCCGGCAAAGACAAGCAATGAAAGCAATGAAATCCAGTGGAGCCTGGATTCTGCGCCGGTCACCCCGGATGGGATCGCCTTTGAGAGCGTAGGAGAAATCGGTGAGGATAATAATATGGATAACTCACAGGTGGATGAGGCAGCGACAAAACTTGATCTTGCCAAGGCTTATATCGATATGGGCGATGCCGAGGGTGCGCGCAGCATTCTGGATGAAGTGTTAGCCGAAGGTAATGAGAAACAAAAGAAGCAAGCAGCAGAACTCGCGGCCCAGATTCCCTGATCGTTTAGGTTTTTTGTAAAGTAATAAAACTATAGGGATAAGGATTGCTGTTATCGGGTTGATGGGTTTTGCGCTCAATTTCCCGCCATTCTTTCCAATTAAAATCCGGGAATCGGGTATCGCCGTTAAAATCGGCATGAATTAGCGTTATATATAGACGCCGGGCGAGCGGGAACGTCTGCGCATACAGGCTGGCTCCGCCTATAACAAATATTTCCTTCTTTAATTTTTTGCTTGTGTTGGGGGAGTAAGCGGCTTGTAGAGCGGCTTCGACCGAATGCACCACCAAGCATCCGGGCGCCGCTTTGTAGTTGCGGTCGGAGGTAATGATGATATGAGTGCGGTCAGGCAAGGGCTTGCCGAAGGATTCATAAGTTTTGCGCCCCATGAGAATAGGGTGACCGCTGGTAAGCAGGCGGAAATGCCGGAGATCCGCGGGTAAATGCCACGGCAATTTATTATTCATCCCGATTACCCGGTTTTCTCCCATCGCCCAAATCAGAGACACGCGCGCGCCGGAATCCGCGGGCCGGCTTGTCATACCGCTATAGGCGCCTTGATAGCCGGATAGGGATCGTAGTTCAGGAGTTTAAAATCTTCGTAATGGAAATCGAAGAGTGAAATAATTGCCGGATTAATCTCCATAAACGCTAAACTTCTGGGCGTGCGCTCGAGCTGAGTTTTGGCCTGCTCCAGATGATTGAGATATAAATGGGCATCGCCGAAGGTATGAATAAATTCACCCGCTTTCAAGCCGGTCACCTGCGCCATCATCAGGGTTAGCAATGCATAAGAGGCGATGTTGAAAGGAACGCCGAGAAACACATCCGCGCTGCGCTGATAAAGCTGGCAGGAAAGGCGGCCTTCCACGGCATAAAATTGAAACAGGGTGTGACAAGGAGGCAAGGCCATATGCTCGATATCGGCAACGTTCCAGCTGCTTACGATCAACCGGCGCGAGTCGGGGCTTTGTTTGATTTGACGCACGACCTGGCTGATCTGGTCTATGGGGCGGCCATCGGCCGTCTTCCAAGAGCGCCACTGCGACCCGTATACCGGGCCCAGTTCCCCGCTTGCATCGGCCCACTCATCCCAAATGCTCACCCCGTTTTCTTTTAGATAGCGTATGTTGGTTTCGCCGCTCAGGAACCAGAGTAGTTCATGAATGATCGACTTCACATGCACTTTCTTCGTGGTCAACAAGGGGAAGCCGGCGCCTAAATCGAAACGCATTTGGTAACCGAATATACTCAGTGTGCCGGTTCCGGTCCGGTCTTGTTTTTGTACGCCGTGGCGTAATACGTGCTGTAGCAAGTCAAGATATTGTTGCATGCCTTCCTTCTCGTTTTGAGAGACGTTGTCCTGCCTGTTTGGTAGATCTTTTGCGGCCTCATTGTCCCACGACCCTGGCCTTAAATGTAAGATCATTGGAAAATTTTAGGCTCGGTGCTTAGCAGGTTGTTGACAAAGTCCCTCCATGGCCTTTTTGACTCGGACCTTCCTCTTGATCCGCTTCGCCCCTGGCCCTCGCCCTACGGGCGCTACCGGGTGGCGCCCGCTCTTTCCATGAACCTGCGGCCGGAGGCCGCACCGACTTTCCCTCTCCCACCGGGAGAGGGCGATCCGAAGGGCCGGGTGAGGGAGAGACCGCCCGGTTCATGGGCACAATTCGTGGCAGAAACGCGGCCAGGCGGTCTACCCATGAACCTGCGGCCGGAGGCCGCACCGACTTTCCCTCTCCCACCGGGAGAAGGCGATCCGAAGGGCCGGGTGAGGGAGAGACCGCCCGGTTCATGGACACAATTCGTGGCAGAAACGCGGCCAGGCGGTCTCTCCCGGAGAAATTGTCAACACACAAAGCAAAAAGCGGCCGCTTCTGCGCCTCCCTGTGCATCGCAGGAGGCGCGAGAGCCGCTGCCGTGCAGGGATGCACCAATGCCGCGAGCGCAAGGATGCGCAGGAGCGGCCACCACAGGGTGATGAAAAACTCGTTTTTCATCACCCTGTTAGAAAAAACTATTTTCCTTCGCCGTCTAACGATAAGATAGACGTATTTCTCAGGCCTTAAAAATAACAAGGTGACCCTAGGAGGCTATAATGAAAGACTATCTTTTTATCCCGCATTTGCTCAATCTGATCGCGCGCCCTCGTTTTTTTAACCGGGCGGTAGCCATAAGCGTGCGTGCGGCCGCGGCAGTGATTGTGCTTGTCGGCCTGGTTCCTTTTTTTCAGGCGAGCAAGATTATTTTTAATTTACCGGCCAGCGGCATCCTCGGCGGTATTTTATTTCAACTGTTTTATATTGTCGCTATTTATAGCGTTGTGCATGCATTTATTATCCGCGCGGATGATATCGAAAACTTACCGGGCAGCGAATTCAACACCATTACTTTATTGTCGGTATTATTGCAATTAATCGGCGAGGCGTACGCCGCTTTTGTCAGCCTGATTGCGATAGGCGGGGGCATCTTTATTTGGTTTACCGCCAAGGGTATCGATAAACTCTTGTCGCCGGTACCGAAATTTCTGCCTAATTTTGGCGATGCCAGCTTCATGGGTGGCATCCAGTTTATGATCGGCGGGATCTTTGTGGCAATTGTCGTGCTGGTCTTGTTTTATTTTTTATCCGAGTTGATGATACTGCTGGTGCGGGTAGCGAAGAATAGCAGGGCGTGATGTACCGGCAAGTAACGAAGAATACAGGGGCATGAAAATCTATGTAAAAACCAGCCTGCAGCATGGCAAAGGCGTATTTGCTTTAAAGCCGATTCGCAAAGGCGAGGCGGTTATTACCTTTTCCGGTCCACGGGTGCATCGCACGCAATTGGATAGTAGCGATTACCACCTGCAAATAGCGGCAGATTATTATCTGGGCGCATCCGGACGGGAGGATGATTATGTCAATCATTCCTGTGCGCCGAATAGCGGTTTCCAGGGTGGGTTAACGCTGGTCGCTCTGCGTGATGTTGAAAAAGGCGAGGAGATTACCTGGGACTATAGCACCGCGATTGACGAAGAAGATTTCTCCGGCTTTCCCTGCCGCTGTGGCGCTCCGGTTTGTCGTGGCGCAGTGGTGTCATTCCGTTATTTGCCTCCTGATGAGCAGCTGCGTTTGCAGTCTTGGCTGTTACCCTACTTGCAGGAAAAATATTTCCCCGGGCTTTTATTAAGGTCAGGATAAGCCACTTAACTTAACAAATATTGAACAGCCAATTTTTTGCCTTCTTCAACCGCCGGCTGATCGAGCGGATTGACGCCGTATAATTGCCCGGCGTAAAGGGTGACGCGCTGGTAAAGATCGATGAGTTGGCCAAGCGCGTGCGCATCCAGCTGCGGTAGTTGAATAGTTAAATTGGGATGGCCGGTTTTAGTAATGGTTTCGCGCGTGGCGTTGAATTCCGCATGCATGACGTCTGCGAGCGTTTTCTCCTTTAGATAGGGGAAGGTCTCGCGATCAGCGGCGTCAAGTGGAATAGGCAGGTCGTGCTCCCAGTGGGCCAGCTCAATAAAGGTAAATACCTTGTCATAACGCGATTCGAGATACATCTGTAATTGGCTGTGCTGATCGATGGTCCCTAGCGCGCGCACCGGTAAGGTGCCGGCAGGTTCTTTATCGGTGTTCTTTTTGCCGAGGGATTCCGCCCACAACTGACAATACCAATCAACAAAAAGCTGAAGGCGGTTGATATAGGGCATCATGATTGAAGTCCGCTTATTCTTTTTGACATCCAAGAGAAAATACAATGCCGCCATTTCCAGCGCCGGATTAAGACGCAGGTCTTCAGCCGTGCAGCGCGCGGCGTTGTCCGCTGCCCCGCGCAATAAAGCGCGTATGTCTATTCCCAGCGCCGCTAACGGCAGCAGTCCCACCGGCGAGAGAACCGAATAACGTCCGCCAACTTTAGGCGGCACCGGCAGGTTCGCGATGTTTTCCTGTTGCGCGAGCCGGCGTAGCCAGCCGGTTTCCGGGTCAGTGATAATCCATTGCCTTTTCAGCGCCTGGCCTTTGCCCAACTTAGCCGAAAGCCAGCCGCGTAAAATTAAATACTGGGCGACGGTTTCTATCGTTCCGCCGGACTTGCTAATGCAGATGACGGCCGTATCGGCGGGGTTTAAGCGCAACAGCAGGTGGTGCAAATCATAGGGATCGACATTCTCGACGAAATGCAGGCGGATTTCCGTGCCGCGGAGCGCATGCCAAATCGCCTTGCTGCCAAGACTAGATCCGCCGATGCCGATCAATACGATATCCGGATAGCGGCTGATCTCATGCCCCATTTGCTCGATCTCCGGCAGCAATTGCGGCATCACCTGCGGCAGGTTTAAGCAGGCGTATTCCGCTTCCAGGCCATCGCTAGCCTGTTTAAGCAGATGTTGATGTGCCTGCCTTGTGTTCTTGGCTATTGCGGCCAATTCAGCATCGGAAACCCCTTCGCTGCCGACATGCGGGGTATACATATTAGCGGTGTCAATGTGCAAAGCCGGACGCCGCTGACCAGCCGCGGCATTCGCCGGTGTTTTTTGGGTTCCAGAAGTCGACATATCGGGTTCCTTAAAATTAAGCGATGGTCGTTTTGTTTCCGTTTGGACCATCGGGTTGTTAAATGTAAGTTTTTTCGCTAGCGTTAATAGTACTAGGGGTTGCCTGAGAACGCATCCGTTACATGTCTGATATTAATTACAATAAGACAACAAGCTTTTTGTTAGCCGGTTTGTTTTTTTAGTTTGTACCGTTTCGATCCCGCTAACAGCTACGGGTAGGGTGGATTAAGCGCAGCGAATCCACCGGGTTGGGGGTCCGTGCCGCCACACGGCCAGGAGTGCGGAACGGACACCGCTGGTGGATTCGCCGCGTGGCAGCTTAATCCACCCTACTTCACTGATATTAATCACGACAACAAGCTTTTTGTTAGCCGGTTTGTTTTTTAGTTTGTACCGTTTCGATGCCGCTAACAGTAGAGGCCAGCCACGAGGGGCATTGAAGGGATTTTTTCGTGCCGTAACCGGCGGTTTACGCAAGTTGCATAACCAGCCCGTTCAAAATACAAACGCCGCTTGCGACGATCGGTATTCGCGGCACCGATTTCTGCCGCTTGCTATGCAAAATCGGGATTTTAGGTATAATTGCGCCCCGGGCATTTGCCCTTAATCACTTTCAAATTTTGGGAGAAAAAGGATGAAAAAATTAATTTTGTTGTCCGCCATGTTATTTGCGTTGGTGGGCTGCGAACAAAAGCAAACCCCGCCGCCAGCGCCGGCCGCAGCGCCTGCCCCCGCCGCGCCTGACGCGGGCGCGCAACCGGGCACCGGTTCTGCAACGCCCGGCAGCGATGCAACGAAGCAAGACAAGAAATAAAAACAGAGCGTGGCCGGACTGACTCTCGGCAGTTCAATTAAGGAACCCCTGTAAGTCAGAGTTTCCCTAAAGATCGTGTAGCTGTGCGGCCGCTTCAAGCGTATTTAAAAGCAGGGTGGCCACTGTCATTGGCCCGACACCGCCGGGGACGGGTGTGATCCACCCTGCTCTTTCTTTCGCCTGTTCGAATTCTACATCGCCCACCAAGGTTCCATCCGCTTCACGGTTGATTCCGACGTCGATCACAATCGCGCCCGGCTTGATCCATTCTCCTTTCACCACCCCCGGTTTGCCGACCGCCACGATCACGATATCCGCTGCCGCAACATGGGTGTTGATGTCTTTAGTGAAGCGGTGACAGATGGTCACCGTGCAGCCGGCCAATAATAGCTCTAGCGACATCGGGCGCCCGACATGATTGGAGGCGCCTACTACCACGGCGTTCTGCCCTCTGACCGGTTCGCCGGTTTTTTCCAGTAAAGTCATGACTCCGCGGGGGGTGCATGGCCGGAGCAGAGGCGCGCGCAGGATTAAGCGACCGATGTTATAAGGATGGAAGCCGTCTACGTCTTTATCCGGGCGAATGCGCTCGATCACGGTTTGCGGATTAATATGCGGCGGTAGCGGTAATTGCACCAAGATGCCGTCGACTTGCGGTTCTGCATTGAGTCGATCAACGAGCGCGAGCAGCTGTTGTTCGGACGTACCGGCGGGTAAATCATGGGAAATAGAAACAATCCCGACCTGGGCGCAGGCCTTGCGTTTATTGCGCACATAGACTTGCGAACCGGGATTTTCACCCACCATAATGACAGCTAAACCGGGCGTACGCTTGTTTGCCGCCAGCCTCTCGGCCACGCGTTTTTGGATGTCGTTTAATAATTCGGCGGCAATGCTTTTACCGTCCAGGATGCGCGCAGTCATTTTTTGCTTTATCGATTCGATTTTTCAACAACTAGTATAAGGGGTGCATCATCGCACGCTCTCCCTGCCTGCGCCAAGCCGGTCGGTTCCATTGACGCTGGTAGGGGCAGCGCGTATATTTCCGAGCCTTATGCAGGCCCGCCGTTGCAAGTGGTTGAACGCTTGTGATGCTCGGAAAGTCCATGG
>DATGVQ010000089.1:0-45543 GCA_035300145.1 Acidiferrobacterales bacterium
CTGGAAACAACAATAACGCGCAGCGCGAAGCACTGCCTCAGCTTTGGTGTCATTCTCTTTAGCGTTGACCGCTTTAAGCTGGTGAACAGTCGTTTTGGCCACGCCCGCGCGGATGTAGTTCTCCGAAGAGTTGCGCAGACAGCAAAGGCCGCTTTAGGCCGCCGAGGAAAAATCGGCCGCTGGGGTGGAGATGAATTTCTTTGCATTTTGCCTAACGCCGACATTGCTTCGAGCGACAAAATTGCCGAAGAATTGCGGCAAGCGATTGAGAATATCGCGATTCCCATTGACTCAAGCATCATTAATATCACCGCGAGCTTTGGTGTCGCCTGCTATCCGCATGACGGCGACCAGATCAAATATCTACTTGTCGCAGCAGATGAAGCCCTGCATCAAGCCAAGCTTACCGGGCGCAACCGCATTGTTTCCGCCAACAGCTTGCAGCATCACGTATTCAAAATGGGAAGCGTCCTGGAGACGGCATTGCGCGAAGACCGTGTCATGCCCGCTTATCAACCCATTGTCGATTTACGCACCGGTGCAATAGTGGCGGAAGAAGCGCTGGCGCGCATCATTACGATGGATGGGCAAGCAATCGCCGCCGAGGAGTTTATCGAAGTCGCAAGCCATTTCCAGCTCACTCATAAAATCGACCGCACCATCGTCTTAAGCGCTTTCAGCCGCTGCGCGAATAATTTAAACGCAACCGCTCCAATCACTCATTTTATTAACATCTCCGGTGATCTTCTACGCCATCCCAACGTGCTAAAAGACCTTCTTGACTCGGCAAAAATATATCATTTGGAAAATAATGGCTCCTTGCAGGCTAATTCATTGGTCATAGAAGTCACGGAACGCGAATTATTAAGCAATCTGGAAACTGCGCGGCGCACGCTCGCGCCGTTTTTAGAGCTCGGATTACGCTTGGCGCTGGACGATTTCGGCAGCGGTTATTCTTCGCTGCAGTATTTGGCAGATTTGCCGATTTCATTCTTAAAGATCGACGGCTCTCTGGTCAAACGCATTGACGAACCCAAGGTACGCGCAATCATAAGAGGCGTGCAGAATATCGCTACAGAATTGAATTTAATTACGTTGGCCGAATGTGTAGAAAATGAAAAGCAAGCCGAAATATTGCGCGCCATCGGCGTAAGATGGGGACAGGGACATCATTACGGCAAAGCTGTTTTAAATGAAGAAGAAGCGGATATTCGGCGCGAAATGAGCGTCAACTGGGCGCAAGGCTATTATTATCAGAAATCCCCGCAGTAATCAGAGTTCGTATAGTGAAAACTTAAAGCGCGGCGCATTGCTTATGCTGCTCGCCAGCGTATTATTCGCCGGTTCCGGGGCGATGATTAAAATCATTTCCGCTTCCTTGCCTAACGAGATGGTGGTGTTTTTCCGCAATATTGTCGGGCTGGCCATACTGCTGCCTTGGCTCATACACAATGGATTAACTAGTTTGAACACGCGCCATTTCCGCTTCCACTTGCTGCGCGCATTGTTAGGGCTTGCCGCCATGTATAGTTATTTCTACGCCGTTGCACATATGCACTTAGCGGAAGCGATATTGCTTAACTACTCGACGCCATTGTTTATGCCTTTTATTGGTTTGCTATGGTTAGGCGAACGGATTCCATACAAATTATGGGGAATAACCGGCCTTGGTTTTGTTGGGATCGCTCTCATTTTAAAACCCGGTCTGGATTTGTTTATGCCGGTTTCACTGATCGGGTTGGCGGCAGGCCTATTCAGCGCGCTCAGCATGGTTAACATTCGGCGGTTAACCCGCACCGAATCCGTCACCCGTATCGTGTTTTATTTCAGTTTTATAGCCGCCTTGGTTTCCACCATCCCTCTGTTGTGGCGTTGGCAAACCCCTGCGCCGGCTTTATGGGGCGGGTTAATCACTATCGGCGTGCTTTCCACCCTGGGTCAGTTGCTATTGACGCGCGCCTATGCCCACGCCTCCATCGCCCAAGTCGGGCCCTTTATTTATACCACGGTGATTTTTGCCGGTTTGATAGATTGGATCCTTTGGCGAGAAACGCTGGGCTTACTTTCATTCGCTGGTGCGGCGCTAGTATGCTTTGCCGGCATATTAACCATCCGGCATGCAAACGCTGCGCCCGGTGATGCCGCGCTAAACCGAGCGATATCTTAATCTTCAGAGTTAATCAGTCTTTTAATTTGTGGTAGTTTTTCTTTCGCCTCCAAACGGCCCGCCTGTACCGCTTCTCTGCCGCGATAAAACTCCAATGGCCCGATACGATGCACATCGGGGGTAAGCATTAAATCCGGTGGATCAACCGCCGCGCGTAGACGCACGAGCTGCGCCTGGGTGATGTTCATTACCTGATTGAGGATCAAATGGGTGCGCCAGCTATTCTTCAGGCCATTATCCTTCTTTTTGTAACTGTCGATTTGTTCTTCCAGCCAAAGCCGCATCGGTTCGGCCCGCTTTACCCACGGTTGCTTTAATAATTCCCGCAAACGCGTCAACCAAACTATCGAGTGCGATTCCGTTATCTCCTGTTTATTAAGGATACGCGCACCCGGATGCGTTGCCACTGCTAATACCGGGCCACCGAAGCGTTGCCGTGCAATATCAAACGGCAAAGGATTAACAATGGCGCCATCCACGAGCAAACGGTTATTCAGGCGATGCGGGGCAAGCAAACCAGGTAACGAGATGCTTGCACGAATAGCCTCGGTAAGCGACCCTTTGTCGAGGATAATTTGTTCCCCGGTTTGCAAATCCGTCGCAACCGCGATATAGGGTGTTTCCAACTCCTCAATGGCGTAATTGCCCAAGTTCGTGTTTAGGAAACGCATAATTCTTTTTCCGGAGCAGAGGCCTCCTCCCGGCATATCCGGTATAAATAATTGCAAGGTCTGTTTCCAGTCCATTTCTACGCTTAATTCCACCAGCCGCCCCACCGACACGCGGCTGGCGAAAAATGCTCCAATCTGAGCGCCAATGCTGGTACCGACAACGGCACGCACCGGAATATGATTTTCTTCCAATACCTGTAGTACGCCGATATGCGCCAGGCCGCGTGCGCCGCCCCCGCCCAGCGCCAGGACCAAACCGGGAGGATCCTCGTTCGGTTTTTGCACGGTATGATTCATTGACATACAATAAATCTTATAATAAAGAGATTAATAGGTATTCACATGGAAGTAACTGAACGATGTCGCGCTTTACTCCTCGTACCGATCGGTTATTCCGTGTAATTAATCATCCAAGGATGAGTCTGCTATGACTCGGACGAAGCTAATATATAATAGGCGCACAAAAGTTACCTAAATTTAATCCGGTGAAGTCTTCATGACCGCTAATTTAAATCTCGCCTCTTTATCTGACCATTTAGCTAAGATCAGCGCGTCACCGGAAAGTTTTTCTTATTTCTATAAAAAACTCATCGGCTTACGCTTTCCTATCGATGTCGCCGAGATCCTGGAACTGAGGTCTGTCTTTAATCAGACTCTGGATGCCATGGAAGAAGTACCGGAGAGTCGTGACTTCCGACATTTCAGGGATGCGCGCCAGGCGGAAATCGATGCGTTAAAAATCGAGAAGAAACAACATGGTCAACGCTTATTGAAATTACTCGCTTTAATCCGTGAATTTCATTTCGCTCACAGCCTGCAATCCAGGGACACGGAAAACCATCTGCGCAAGGCGTTAGCGGATACCCATAAGGCCTGCAGACGATCCATTCGTTATGGTCAAATCGCATTCATCGCCGCATTAATCTCTGCCCTAGCCGGGATTGCTTTTAATCCCGGATGGATAATGCAAATCCTTACTATAGGTTTAGTTTACCTGTCCGGCGATTATTTTTATTCCCTATCCATTCTGAAAAGAGATCAAGTGGACATCCATCGACAGTTGGACGAATTACTTAAGCGTCGCGTAAAAACGCTGAATTGGCGAGTTCTAACGAAAAATATCTCGCTTATCTTGGGTTATGCCAAGATATCGGGCGTGCAAGCTTTCCTCATTGATAAAGAAAACGAACAAGAAGAACGTCACGATCAGCCGCGGGGATGATGCTGCGCGTGCAGGCTTTTGAGTCTAGTCGAAATGATGTGGGTATAGATCTGCGTGGTGGATAAATCCGCATGACCCAAGAGCATTTGTACCACGCGTAAATCGGCGCCATGATCCAATAGATGGGTGGCAAACGCATGGCGCAAGGTATGTGGTGAAAGTTTTTTTACTTTAATACCGGCGGCGACCGCGTAGCGCTTAATAATATGCCAGAATGCCTGCCGGGTCATGGGTCCGCCGCGGCTAGTGGGGAAAGCCGCATCGCTGGTCTTTTTATGCAGCACTCGGGTGCGGCCATCCGACAAATAACGCTCTAACCAATGCGCCGCTTCGTCGCCCAAAGGCACGAGCCGTTCTTTTTCGCCCTTGCCGATAACCCGAACAATGCCGGAAGTTAAGCTAATTTGAGTTAAGGTCAGGGCGATCAGTTCGGACACGCGCAGTCCGGTTGCGTAAAGCGTCTCCAACATGGCGCGGTCGCGCAAACCCAAGACCGAAGAAACATCCGGCGCGGCTAATAGTTTTTCTACTTGCGCCTCGCTCAGGGATTTCGGTAACAGCCTGCCGCGCTTGGGTGTTTCCAATAACGCGGTTGGATCGGTACTGATCAATTTCTCGCGTAACAAATAACGGTATAATCGGCGTAAGCTGCACACCAGGCGCGCGGTCGTGCTTGGCCGCGGTTTCTTTTTTGCCTTTTCCTTAAGGTATTGCAAGTATCCATCAAGATAGTCGCGATTAGCTGCCTCCAATTGAAGGTCCTGCGCTTGCAACCAATTCGCAAAGGCTTGCAAATCCAGGCGGTAAGCCGTCAGCGTATTCGTGCTCAGCCCCTCTTCCGCCCAAAGAGCGTCGAGGAAGCGTTCAATTAATGCGCTATCCGCCGGCTTCATGGGCCAGCAACCAATGCTTCATCCGCTGACCTCCTCCCGATTTGGCGCCCATATATCCCCCGATATCGGATTTTCCGACAATGCGATGGCACGGGATGATAATGGGAATGGGGTTGGCGCGACAGGCATTGCCGATGGCGCGTGCGCCGCTGCCTAGACGCAAGGCCAACTCGCCATAACTTAGCACTTGGCCGTTGGGGATCTTGCGCAAGGCTTGCCATACACGTTTCTGGAAAACAGTGCCGGGCAGGGCCAGGGGCAAATTAAACGGATAACGCGGGTCGGCGAAATAAGCCTCTAATTGCGCACAGACCGTTTTCGCCAACTTGTTCTGGACGCGACAGCGGAAATTTGCCTCGACCAAATCAATGGCTGCCAGCCGATCGGCTTTAATCTTAATCCCTAATCGACCAAAAGGGGCGCGCGCAGAAGCGTCATAGTATGCTTGGCTTGCCTCATTGCGCCGATTCATATTGCTCAGCATAACGCAAATGAGCATTTTCTATAAGCACGAGAACATCCATTAAACGAGAAGATGCGGATGCGGGTCCCGTATCCATTCTTATACGGCAAAAAACCGCCGCAGAGAACTAGCAGCTTGTTGAAAAAGTCTATCCATGGCCTTTTTGACGCGGACCTTTCTTCGCTTTGCAGTCCCTGCGTGCTCGAAAGCCGGGGTTCGCCTTCCATGGCGAACCCGCTCGGCGGGAGGAAGGTCCACCGGACCTTCCTCTAATTCCGCCTCGCCCCTATACCGCGACGGGCAGGAAGCCCATGCCCTACAGGGAAGTAGTAATGCCGCGGGACGCAGGACGCCGGGAGCGGCCGGTAGCGCAGGGAGGCGCGAGAGCGGCTACCGCAGGTTGCTGAAAAACGAGTTTTTCATCACCCTGCTAAACCTTTTCTCGAATCCGCGCCGCTTTACCGGTCAAGTCGCGCAGAAAATAAAGCTTGGCCCGGCGCACAACGCCATGACGCTTAACCTCGATTTTTGCTACCGAGGGGCTATACAACGGGAACACCCGCTCCACGCCCTCGCCGTAAGAAATTTTACGAACCGTAAAAGAAGAATTTAGCCCGCGATTTTTGCGTGCGATCACGATACCTTCGAACGCTTGCAGGCGCTCACGTTCACCTTCAACGACTTTGACATAAACCACAATCGTATCGCCGGCGCCGAACTCCGGAATTTTTCGTCCCATCTGCTGCGCTTCAAGTTCTTGCAATATCTTACTCATTTTTCGACTCCCATTTCGTATTCCTGCTGGAATTCCGCCAACAGGCGTTGTTGTTCCGCATCCAACTGCAATTTTTTCAAAAGATCCGGCCGGCGCAACCAGGTCCTGCCGAGGGACTGCTTTAGCCGCCAACGCCGGATTTGCCCGTGATCGCCGGACAGCAACACCGGCGGCACCTTTTGCCCATGATAACTCTCCGGTCGGGTATAATGACCGCAATCCAATAAACCGCCGGCGAACGAGTCCTGCTGCGCCGAATCTGGGTGACCGAGGGCGCCGGGGAGCTGGCGAATAACCGCGTCTATGATCACCATAATCGCCGGCTCACCACCGGACAATACATAATCCCCGATCGACCATTCTTCATCGACTTCCGCCGCCAGCAGGCGCTCATCTACCCCTTCATACCGGCCGGCTAGCAGAATCAATCTTTCTCGCTGCGCGAGTTCCACTACCCCGGCATGATCCAGCCGGCGCCCTTGCGGCGAAACATAAATCACTTTTGGCTGCGCAGTAGGGCGACTGTTCGCATCCGCGCGTGCCGCCTGGATCGCGGCCTGCAAAGGCTGCGCCAGCATCACCATCCCCGGCCCGCCGCCATAGGGCCGGTCATCCACCGCCCGGTGCTTGTCCTGGGTGTAATCGCGTGGATTCCATACCTGTAGCTCCACCAGTCCGCTCTCCAGCGCGCGGCCGACGATACCGTAGTGGACGAACGTCGCAAACATCGGCGGAAAGATAGTAATGATGTCGATTCTCATCGCGCCCTAAAAATCCGCATCCCAATCCACACGTATGATGCCTGCCGCCAAATCCACTTCTTTAATCACGCCGCGGATATAAGGGATCAATCTCTCGCGTTCCGTCTCCTTCTCGTTGGGTGGATTCCTTCCTACCTTTCCCGGCGACGCAGCGCCTTGCGGCCGCACGACTAACACATCATTGGCGCCGGTTTCGAATAAGTGGCTGACCCGGCCTAAATCAATCCCGGCAAGCGTAATAACCTTCAGCCCCTCCAGTTGTGCCCAATAAAATTCGCCACGCGCGAGGGCGGGTAATTGAGTCTTATACAGGCCAATATCGGCGCCCACCAAACCGCTGGCTTGATCGCGGTTGCTGTAACCCTCAAGTCGGGCAATAACCCCAGATCCTTGCAGGCGACCTTCGGCTACTGTTTGCTGTTTCCATTTCTGTAGCTGGTCGGGGGACGTAATCAGCCAAGGCGTATAGTGCAGGATATCGCCCCTCTGCCGGGTGTAAGAATGAACCTTTACCCAACCGTTCACGCCATAAAGGCCGACCACACGGCCTATTATCACTGCCCCGTCACCTATACCCTCAAGGGTAGAAAATGACGGACCTGCCATAATGCTTACTTGGCCGAAGAGGCCTCTTGCCTCAGCAAATCCGCGACCCGCTCCGATGCCTTGGCGCCCTTGCTCAGCCAATATTGCACGCGCGCTTTATCGATGCGCAGCCTTTCTTCTTTGCCGGAAGCCAGGGGGTTAAAAAAGCCAATCCGCTCAATGCAGCTACCGTTCGGCGCACGGCGCCGATCGGCGACAACTATGGTATAAAAAGGGCGTTTATTCGCGCCGCCACGGGCCAGACGTATCGTTACCATGCTTTGTATTCCTCTTAAAGGGGCTAAACCCACCAACCCGCCAAGGAACCAGGGGGTTGAATATTGAGGCGCGGATTTTACCCTTGATGATAGAAAAAAAGAAAGAGCGCGGCTAAAAATATTTATTGCCGTGCCTACTCAAACTTCCTCGCCGGCGGCTGGCCGTCATAAATCAGGTTCCTGCGTTTTTGCCGATACGCCTCGCGCACAAATAGATAGGGGTCATCAGTGGCCTGCTCCAAAATGCTGGACGCACCCAGGAGCTGAGCGCGGGTATCGACGACGCGCAGGGCCCACGTCCCCCAGCGGGCAGTATTATCTTGAATATAAGTAACCGGGTCCGTGTTCCAGTCGGCCACCAAACCCACGCCGTCGCGGATATTACTGGAACCAAAAAACGGGAGCACCAAATAAGGGCCCTCTTTCACCCCCCATACCCCCAATGTCTGGCCGAAATCCTCATTATGCGCAGGCATACTTAAGTGCTTGGCAACATCGAACAAACCCAATACTCCCACGGTTGAATTAACGATAAATCGCCCGGTATCCGAAGCGGATTGCTTGAACTTGCCCTGCAGCGCATCATTAATAATGACGGTCGGTTCGAACAAATTGCGAAATACGTTGGAAATTCCGGTTTTAATAAAGGTTGGCGTAATAAAATTGTAACCCTTAGCCACCGGTTTCAGAATAGCTCTATCAAGATAATCGTTGAATTTATATACCGCACGGTTAAAGCTCTCAAACGGATCATTTTCCTCTTCATCCTCCGCCGGTAATTCCGGTAGCTTTGCATTTTGATCGGCCGTGGGGGCAGCGGCAGGGGAAGCGATATCGGTATTGGTGGCAGGCTCGCCGGATTTTTCGTTTTTTAATGTCGCGCACGCGGTAACGCTGATCGCCAATAAAAAAATTAATAGCGGCGCCCGCCAGCGACCGTACAACGCATTCAGGTATTGGTTGATCGAATGCAAGGTTCTCTCCTTTTCATCGGTCATCTTGAAACCGTTATGAAAAGACTAACATTATTTCGCTTCCGACTATATTCATAGTCGGTTATACACGCAATCCGCCCAGTACCAAGGCGGAAACGCCCGTGCGTTATTAAAATCTTCCCTAAAGTGACAAACGGTGCCCGCTGACCGAAGGACAAACATCCGATAATTCGCAATTGTTACAAAGCGGCTGCTTGCGGCAAACGCTTTTGCCGTGCAATACGATCAAGGCGTGATACTCGTTAAATAGGTTCACTTTGGGCTTAAGCGCACGCTCAAACAATGCGCGCAGAGTTTCATAATCTTCGTTGCCGGTAATCAATCCTAAGCGGGTGAAAATACGCCTAGTATAGGCATCAATAACAAATACCGGACGATGAAATGCATACAAGAGGATATCATCCGCGGTCTCGGGGCCGATCCCGTTTACCGACAGCAGCGCCTGCCGCAGATCTTCGGCCGGCCAAGACGCCAGGGTTTCAACCCCGTCCTGCTCCAGCAACCAACGGCATAAGGCGCGCAGGCGTTTCGCCTTAACATTGAAATAGCCGGACGGCCTAAGCCAGCCCGCCAGACGGCGCGGATGAGTGCTGACGATGGCTTCCGGCGTCAATGCGCGCGCCATTTTTAAGTTTTTAATCGCCTTTTCGACATTGGTCCAAGCGGTATTCTGCGTCAACACCGCGCCGACCATCACTTCAAAAATAGAGTCCGCCGGCCACCACCGCTGGGCGCCATGCGCGGCATATAACCGCTGATAAACCTGCAACAACGAAAGCTGCCGTTTCATGCGGTACGGCGGGATTTATGACGAGAAGAGTTACGGGTAAAAGTCCGCTGCTTTTGCACGCGTGTTGCGCGACGCACGGAAGGTTTGCTTTCCAACACCGCGCCTAACTCCACCGAGGCGAATAAAACAGTGAGGTCTTTTTTATCCAACTCCTGACTATGCCCGATGCGCAAACGGCGCGGCAATGTCACCGGGCCATAGCGAATCCGGATAAGCCGGCTGACTTGCACTCCAACCGCTTCCCACAAACGGCGTACTTCACGATTGCGACCCTCTTTAAGGGTAACATGGTACCAATGGTTGGCGCCTTCCCCGCCGGCATCGCTAATCGCATCGAAACAGGCAATCCCTTCTTCCAACTCTACGCCGCGCCGCAGCCTTTCCAGTGCCTGGCTATCGACTTTGCCTAAAACACGCACGGCGTATTCCCGTTCAACTTGATAGGACGGGCGCATTAAACGATTCGCGAGTTCGCCATGGGTAGTGAATAACAACAGACCGGAGGTATTGATATCGAGACGGCCTATGTTGATCCAGCGGCTGTTGCGTAAAAGAGGTAAGCGATCAAACACGGTGGGCCGGCCTTTAGGATCGGTACGCGTACAAATCTCGCCTTCCGGCTTATAGTAAAGCAGGATGCGCGGTTTCACGTCGCGCATCGCTGTTTGCGAAACAATCCGCCCGTCGATGCGTATTACTTGTTGCGGCTCCACCCGATCGCCGAGTTTGGCCTTGTTTCCGTCAATCGAGACACGGCCGTCGCTGATCCAGCGCTCCATCTCGCGCCGCGAGCCGGCGCCGGCACGGGCTAACACTTTTTGCAGCTTCTCGCTCACCGCAAAGAATTAGCAGTATCGGAAGATTGGGGATTGGCGGCACCATTGGCGCCATCCGCAGCAGGCTTTTCGGATTGGGTTTTTATTTCGTCTGAGGAAGCAGCGTCGGCCTCCTGCTCGTCTTCCGCGCCCGCCGGTTCCATCCGCGATTGTAGATTTAACTCTGCTGCGATCTTATCGATATCGCGCAATTCCGAGAGCTTCGGCAGTTCGTCCAGGCTGTGTAAATTAAAATGTTCAAGAAACCCACGGGTGGTACCATATAGGGCGGGCCTGCCGGGCACCTCGCGCTGGCCCACCTGGCGTATCCACTCCCGCCCCAGCAAGGTTTTAATAATCTCGGAACTGACCGTTACGCCTCGGATCTCCTCGATTTCACCGCGCGTTACCGGCTGGCGATAAGCGATGATCGCCAAGGTTTCCAACAAGGCGCGAGAATAACGCAGCGGCCGCTCCTCCGAAAGGCGCGCGATCCATTCGCTATATTTTTCCCGGGTCTGAAACCGATAGCTATGATCGATCTGTTTTAATTCTATGCCGCGGTCGGCATATTCTTCTTGCAAACTACATAATACCGCTTGCAGTTCATCGCGCAGCGGGCGTGATCCTTCTGGAAACAAGGATAGCATCTTATCGATGCTCAATGGCTGACCCGCCACCAAAAGCGCCGCTTCAATGATATTTTTTAATACTGAATGTGTCATTAGCTTACCGCTTTCACATGAATAGGAGCAAACGGCTCATTCTGGATCAAAACTAACAACGACTCCTTTAATAACTCCAACAACGCCACAAAAGTAACAGCTACTCCCATGCGGCCTTCTTTCGCCTCAAACAAGGAAGTGAAACTGACGAAATTTTCCGCATTCACTCGGGTTAAAATCTGCGACATACGTTCGCGCACGGATAATAATTCCCGCGTCACATGATGATGGCGATACGCGTCGGCGCGCGCCAACACTCCTTTGAATGCATCCAGCAATTCAAACAGACTGACATCCGGCTCGATCCGTTTGACCGGCCTGGCGTCCGGCTCAACGGCGACGAGATAAAGTTCCCGGCCGACACGCGGGCGCGCCTCGATCTGCTCGGCCACCCGGCGATAACGCCCGTATTCCTGCAGGCGACGTATCAGCTGCGCGCGAGGATCTTCCTCGTCTTCCTCTCCTTCCGTCGGGCCCGGCAACAACATGCGTGATTTGATCTCGGCAAGCATGGCCGCCATAACCAAATATTCCGCGGCAAGCTCCAGCCTGACCTGCGTCATCAGCTCCACATAAACCATGTACTGCCGGGTCACTTCCGCGATCGGGATGTCCAGGATATCCAGGTTCTGTTTACGGATGAGATAAAGCAGCAGATCAAGCGGGCCCTCAAAAGTATCCAGAAAAACTTCCAGCGCATCCGGTGGAATATAGAGATCGTGCGGCAGCTCGGTAACCGCCTGACCCCTTACGACGGCGAATGGTGTTTCTGTTGGCATCATCAGTGATACTCGAGCCCTATGCTGCGCCGCACATCGACCAGGGTTTCTTCCGCGAGTGTACGCGCCCGTTTATCGCCGTCAGCGATAATATCTTTTACCGTGGTAAGATCCTGCGATAATTCCAGCGCGCGCGCGCGGATCGGCGCCAATTCACTTAAGATTGCATCGATCACCGGTTGTTTACACTCCAGGCAGCCGATCCCGGCGCTGCGGCAACCGGCTTGCACCCACTTTTGCCTCTCTTCATCTGAGTACACCTGATGCAGGGGCCATACCGGGCATTTATCCGGGTCTCCCGGATCGGTGCGCCGCACCCGCGCCGGATCGGTGGGCATGGTACGGATTTTCTTCACAATTGCGTCCGGCTCTTCGCGCAATCCAATCGTATTATTGTAGGATTTAGACATTTTTTGCCCGTCGAGGCCGGGCATTCTCGCGGCCTCCGTCAGCAACGCCTGTGGCTCCGGCAGAATAATGCGGCCGCCGCCTTCCAGATAACCGAACAAGCGCTCTTTATCGCCAAGGGTGATGTTTTTTTGTTTTTCCAACAATGCGTGCGCTGTTTCGATTGCCGCATGGTCGCCGTGCTCCACATAAGCGGCGCGCAGCTCGCGATAAAGTTTACCCGCCTTCTTACCTATTTTTGTAATCGCCTCCTCAGCCCGCTGTTCGTAGCCGGGCGCGCGTCCATAAAGAAAATTAAAGCGGCGCGCGACCTCGCGTGTCAGCTCGATATGCGCGACCTGGTCTTCGCCTACCGGCACCATTGCCGCCCGGTAAATCAGAATGTCGGCGCTTTGCAGCAGTGGATAGCCTAGAAACCCATACGTGGATAGATCGATCTGCTTCAACTTGAGCTGCTGATCTTTATAGCTCGGCACCCGCTCCAGCCACGCCAGGGGCGTGATCGTGGATAACAGCACATGCAATTCCGCGTGTTCCGGGACATGCGACTGGATGAATAACGTGGCGTTATGCGGATCGATACCCACCGCCAGCCAATCAATCACCATATCCCAGACGCTGTCAGCAATGACCGCGGAATCTTCGTAGTGGGTGGTCAGCGCATGCCAGTCGGCGACAAAAAACAGGCTTTCGTATTGATGCTGCAGGCGCAGCCAATTCTTCAGCACGCCGTGGTAGTGTCCCAAATGCAGCTGTCCGGTTGGGCGCATGCCGGAAAGAACGCGGCTTGCTTGGTTAGAAATTGTGCTCATGGAAGGTCTAAGACACGCCGAGCAGAGAGAACACCAAGTTTTGCACCATAACAAAAGGGGGTCCAATGATCCGTCCTAATAAACCGCTCACCATTAACGCTAACAGGATAAAAAACCCGTAAGGTTCCAGCCGGCTCAGTTGCCAGGCCCAGGGGCCCGGTAACAGGCCGGTCATCACCCGGCCGCCATCCAGCGGCGGCAAGGGTAGCAGATTCAACACCATCAGCGCGATATTAATCGCCACCCCGGCAAGGCCCATGTAAACCATCGGTTGCGCCGCCCATTGCATGCCGGTAAACGAAAGCATCCCGACCTTGGCAACCATCCCCCACAAAATCGCCATGATAAAATTGGCCCCCGGCCCGGCCGCGGCAACCAGGGCCATATCACGCTTGGGGTGTTTCAGGTTTTCCCAAGTGACGGGAACCGGCTTGGCCCAGCCAAATACAAAACCACCGAGTAATAATAATAGCCCCGGCACCAGAATTGTACCGATGGGATCAATGTGCTTGATGGGATTGAGAGTCAGCCGGCCTAACCTTTGCGCGGTAGGATCGCCCAGCTTCTTCGCGACCCAGCCATGCGCAACTTCATGTACGGTAATGGCGAATATAACAGGTAGAATCCAGACACTGATGCGCTGCAACTGGCTTAAGTCTTCCATCCGCGCAGTATATCAGGCTTTAAGCAGGTAGAAATAACCGCCCAAAAGGGCGCAGGCCTAGCAGGGTGATGAAAAACTCGTTTTTCATCACCCTGCGGTGGCCGCTCCTGCGTATCCCTGCGCTCGCGGCACTTGGGCTTCCTGCCCGTCGCGGTATAGGGACGTACCGCCATTCCTCAATCACTTAAGTGATTGAGGAATGAAGCAAAGCCCCCTTATATACAGGGCCACGCTTTTTGCTTTGCGTGTTGACAATTTCTCCGGGAGAGAAATTGGGCGCTACCTGTAGCGCCCGTAGGGCGAGGACCATGGATGGTCCGAGTCAAAAAGACCACGGATGGACTTTTTCAACAACCTGCTGGATACGCGTTCTTGGAAACAAGTTACAAAAAAGCTCACTCAATCGAGAGCGGCAAAGGCAGAGGAGGCGCCTTTACCCGCACGCGTAATATGCGGCTGATCGCTTTCCAGATCGATAACGGTAGTAGGCTCAAGACCACAATAGCCGCCATCGATGATCAAGTCCAAGCGGTGCTCGAGGTGTGCGCGTATCTCCACCGGATCGCTTAAAGGAAGCTGCTCGCCGGGCAAAATCAACGTTACGCTCATCAAGGGCTCACCCAGTTCGGCTAATAATGCCTGCGAGATAATATTGTCAGGGATACGCAATCCGATGGTCTTGCGCTTGGGATGTTGCAGGCGCCGCGGCACTTCACGTGTGGCGGGCAGAATAAAGGTGTAAGGGCCCGGCGTATTGGCTTTTAACAATCGGTAAGCAACGTTGTTCACTTTGGCATAAACAGCGATTTCGGATAAGTCGCGGCATACTAAAGTAAAGTTATGCTTGTGGTCCAATTGGCGAATGGTGCGGATGCGCGCGACGGCTTCCTTATTGCCGATATGGCAGCCGAGGGCGTAGCTGGAATCCGTAGGATAGGCAATCACCCCGTCCCGGCAAATAATTTCCGCCGCCCGCCGGATCAATCGCGGTTGTGGATTATGAGGATGAATATGAAAATATTGCGCCATAACTGCCGAACTCCCTGACTTAACTGCATTTATATCACGAACGCGCTTGCTATTCTTCCTGCCTAATCCAAAACTTACCGTTTTGGGCCAAAGGCATCACTCGTCCAATAACAGTCACTCCTCTGCTGGAAGTTGCATTTTTTTGGTCATAAATGCAAAAATTACCCAGCAGCCGGGTAGGGCTCCAATCAAACCAGAGTTATCAACCTCATGTCCGACTTATCAACCGCATTCGCCACGGCTGTGAATCTGCTCATCAGCTTCGATCACAATCTCGTCGAAATTGTAGTACTATCCTTAAAGGTCAGTATCAGCGCCGTTGTTTTCGCCACGGTTATCGGATTACCCCTGGGTGCCGCCATCGCCTTGTTTCGCTTCCCGGGCCAGGGTGGCATCACGGTGCTGTTTAACACTCTGATGGGGCTCCCACCCGTGGTTGTGGGTCTGCTCGCTTATCTCTTGTTGTCGCGCTCGGGGCCGCTTGGGTCCTTGGGCCTGCTGTTTACGCCAACGGCAATGATCATCGTCCAGACTGTCCTGGTCGTACCCATCATCGCCGCGCTCTCCCGCCAGGTCATCGAGGATCTGTGGACGGAGTATGAGGAGCAGCTGCGCTCGCTCGGCGCCGAGCCAGAGCGGGTACTGTGGACGCTCTTGTGGGACGGCCGCTTTTCCTTGCTGACGGCAGTTCTCGCCGGCTTCGGTCGCGCCAGCGCCGAAGTGGGCGCGGTAATGATCGTAGGCGGCAACATCGCCCATGTCACGCGCAATATGACAACCGCCATTGCCCTGGAGACCAGCAAGGGCGACCTGCCTCTCGCGCTCGGTCTGGGCATTATCCTGCTCGCGCTCATTTTAGGCATCAACATAACGGTATACCTGGCCAAACAGGCGGCTCAACATTGATTTGCCTAATGGAGAACTGGTCAGACGCCGAGACATCCATCCTGCCGCTTCGGGTCTCGGGAGTCACCTATGAAGTGAAGGGGAAGCGCCTGGTGGAAAAACTTTCGTTTGAGTTAACGGCCGGCTCTCTGACCATTATCCTCGGACCTAACGGCGCGGGCAAGAGCATTACCTTGCGCCTGTGTCATGGCTTGCTGCAACCGACAGCAGGCAAGATCGAGTGGCGGGATAGTTCCATGGCGCGCGTGCGCAGACGTCAAGCCATGGTGTTCCAACACCCGATCATGTTGCGCCGATCGGCGGCGGCAAATATAAGCTATGTGCTGAGCCTGAATAAAGTGCCGAGAAACCAGCGCCCGGCTATTGTCAGCGCGGCGCTGGAGAAAGTAAATTTGTCCGCCCTTGCCGACCAACCGGCGCGGGTGCTTTCGGCGGGCGAGCAGCAGCGCTTGGCGCTGGCGCGGGCTTGGGCATTGCAGCCGCAAGTGCTATTCCTCGATGAACCAACCTCCAATTTAGATCCAGCCGCGACCCGCGCAATTGAACAAGCTATTACCGCCTTCCAGCAAATTGGCACGAAGATCATCATGACTACCCAAGATCTCGCGCAGGCGCGACGGCTTGCGGATGAAATCTTGTTTTTGCATCAGGGAAAATTATTGGAACACACGCCCGCCGACACGTTTTTCAAATCCCCGCAGAGCGCTGCGGCTGAGGCTTTTCTAAACGGCGAACTGCTGTAAAATTACAGCGTAATAATTACCCTGTCGCTGGAGATAAAATATGGCTAGGCTTAAACTGTTCATTGCGAGCGGGGTGTTGGCGCTCGCAGCGTCTCTCTTTACCTCTATGATCCAGGCACAGAATCAGTTCATTACCATCGCCTCCACCACCTCGACCGAGCAATCCGGGTTGTTTGACCACCTATTGCCGAGGTTTAAGGCAAAAACCGGAATAGACGTGCGCGTGATCGCGCAGGGAACCGGTCAGGCGTTAAAAACGGGCGAGCGCGGCGATGCCGACGTGGTGTTCGTGCACGATACCGAGGCCGAACTTAAATTTGTTAAAGCCGGATTCGGTATTGACCGGCGCGAGGTCATGTATAACGATTTTGTCGTTGTCGGGCCGAAAAACGATCCGGCGGGCATCCACGGCACGAACGACGCGACTGCGGCGTTAAAAAAGATCGCCGCCATGCAGGCCCCATTCGTATCGCGCGGCGACAATAGCGGCACCCATAACGCCGAGTTAAGATTATGGAAGGTGGCCGGGATCGACGTCAAAGCGGTTTCAGGCCAGTGGTATCGGGAAACCGGCGCGGGCATGGGCCCGACGCTTAATACCGCGGCGGCGATGCAGGCCTATACCTTGGCCGATCGTGGGACCTGGCTTAGTTTCAAGAATCGCAGCGATCTCGCCATCCAGGTGGAAGGCGACCGGCGGCTGTTCAATCAATATGGCGTGATGCTGGTAAATCCGGCGAACCACCCGCATGTCAAAAAAACCCTGGGAGAAGCTTTTATCCACTGGGTTATATCGCCGGAAGGCCAGCAGGCCATCGCCGACTATAAGATCAATGGCGAGCAGTTATTCTTTCCCAATGCCACAGCATCTATAGGCCGGTAGGGATCGATAGCGCCTTACTGGGGTGAAGCGCCGCAGCCTGGCTTAATCACAACCCGTCAGGTTGCGGCTCTGCCCGTGGCTTTGGTCTTGGTCTTCGGGGCTGGTTCAGATTTGACGCCGCGCTTTTTTAATTCCTCATACCACAAATCGTGGTGCTGCTTGGCCCAGTTCACATCAACGTAACCGGTGGCCATCCCTTCCAACGCGCCTTCGGTGCCGATGGTACCGATATAGACATGGCCAAAAAATACCGCGATCCAACCTATCGCTAATACCGCATGCAGCAATTGCGAGACTTGCATGACGCCGCGCGTCTGATTAAAAATCGGGAAATCCAGGATGAGGCCGGTGAGACATACCCCAAGCCCCACCGTGCAGATGATCCAAAACCAGACCTTCTCCCCGGCATTGGCACGCCCCGCGGGAGGGTGCTCGTTGCCGACGATGCCGCCGCCTTTCTTGAACCATTCCAGATCCTCCTTAGCCGGCAGGTTGTACTTGATCCACGAAACGACAATTAACAGCACGCCCACGACAAAGAATGGCCCCAGGTAGTTATGAAAGCTCTTTGCAAACTGGGCATAAGCGGCGAAACCCTCAAGCCCAAACAGCGGGATGAGAACAGTCCTGCCGTGCAGAAGGCTAAGCCCGGTAACCGCAAGAATGACAAAAAGCGTGGCCGTATACCAATGCATCACGCGCTCCGGCAGACTCCAGCGTTCCACGACTTGGCCGGATCTGCCATGCTCGAGCTTAATCTTTCCGCGCCAGACGAAAAACAGGCCGATGGCGAGCAACACTAACGGGAGCACGACACCGGCGATATTAACCACCGGTCCATTACGCAGCTCCCGGTATTCTTCACCACCGCTTTGAATAAGTACGCTGGTCTCCGGTCCGGTAACCGAGGTGTAACCGGACATGCCTTTGCGCACTTCGCGCCAATAGTCGGCGCGGGGGTTAGTCTGTTTCTCGGCGCCGGATTGCGCCGATACCGAACCCACATACAAATAGCCAGCCAACGGTAGCACCAACGTCAGGGCCAGCATCACGAGTAAGGCCCTATGCATAGCGCGTTTGCGGCGTTGATGCCGCTTGCTTGCCTCATTCATCATTTCACTATCCATCGATCATTCGCCTCAACTAGCGGTCGGTTTGAACCATCATGAAACGGTCGTGCAGTTTTTCCGTCATGGCCGGCCCGCTCTTTTGCAGGAGATCATCGGTTTTACCTTTGTAAACACCGGGTTTATACGCGGTTACCGGGCGATCCTGAGAACAAGCGGTTAAAGCTACCACACTCGTCAGCAAAACCAGAACGACCGCCGACTTAAAAAGAATCATGTAAAACCCTCCTCTCGTAACCCTACTCGTAAGAAAGCCGACACCTGGGCGAACGTTGACCCCGTTCTCGGGTCAGGACTTATAGGCGGTTCCCCACCCCCAAAGGTTGGGACGCCCGCCGCGTTTCGTAATGCGCTGCCGGTAGATATCGGCTACCACATCCGCATCACCCGCGACCAGCGCCTTGGTAGCGCACATTTCCGCGCATAGCGGCAGCTTTCCTTCGGCGATGCGATTGCGACCGTATTTCTTAAACTCCGCCACCGAGTTGTCAGGTTCAGGCCCACCGGCGCAGAACGTGCACTTGTCCATTTTCCCGCGCGCGCCGAAAGCGGACTGCTGGGGATATTGCGGGGCGCCGAACGGGCAGGCGTAGAAACAATATCCGCAGCCGATACAGAGATCTTTATTATGCAGCACGATTCCGTCCGGCGTCGTGTAGAAACAATCGACCGGACATACCGCCGCGCAGGGCGCGTCGCTGCAGTGCATGCAGGCGACCGAGATGGATTTTTCCCCGGGCACGCCGTCATCCAGGGTGACGACACGGCGGCGATTGACGCCCCAAGGCACCTCGTGTTCATTCTTACATGCGGTGACGCATCCGTTGCATTCGATACAACGCTCGGCGTCACACAGGAATTTCATTCTTGCCATCGCTATTCTCCTTCTCAGGCAGGCCTAATGCGGCACAGGGTTGTCTTGGTTTCTTGCATCATCGTGACCATGTCGTAACCGTAGGTGGTGGCGGTATTGGTCGAGTCGCCCAAAACATACGGGTCGCTGCCTTGCGGATACTTGTCGCGCAGGTCCTTGCCTTGGAAATGTCCACCGAAGTGATAGGGCGTAAACACGGTACCGGCGGCAACCCGTCGGGTGACCATCGCCTTTATCTTGATATGTCCGCCTTCGGGTCCTTCGAGCCACACCAACTGGCCGTCTCGCACCCGCGCATTGTTTGCATCCGTAGGGTTAATCTCTACGAACATATCTTGCTGGAGTTCGGCCAACCAAGGGTTGGAACGCGTTTCGTCCCCGCCGCCTTCATACTCGGTCAGTCGCCCGCTGGTATGGATCAGCGGAAATTCCTTTGAATTATCCTTCGCCTGCACCGAGGCATAACGGGTAGGCAGGCGCATATAAAGCTTGCGGTCGGCAATGGTGGGCCATTTCTTTACCAAGTCATACCGTGGGGAGTATAGCGGCTCGCGATGGGTGGGCACCGGATCCGGGAACTGCCATACGACCGTGCGCGCCTTGGCGTTGCCAAACGGCATACAGCCATGCTTGATCGCCACGCGGATGATGCCGCCGGAAAGATCTGTCTTCCAGTTCTTGCCCTCTGCCGCGGTCTTTTCGGCCGCGGTCAAATCCTCCCACCAGCCGAGTTTCTTTAACATATCAGCGGTAAATTCAGGATAGCCGTCTTTGATGTCGGAGCCGGCCGACCACGAATTCTGCGCTAACAGCGTAACCCCGTTGCGCTCGGTACCAAAATTAGCACGGAAGGTTCCGCCGCCTTTAGCTACCGGCAAGCTGGTGTTATAGAGCACATGGGTGCCGGGGTGCTTCATCTGCGGCGTACCCCAGCACGGCCAGGGCAAGCCATAGAAATCACCGTTAGCGGGGCCACCCTCCGCCCTCAGCGTAGTGGTATTGAAGGTGCCCCAATTCTTCTGGTGCAGCTTCAGACGCTCCGGGCTTTGGCCGCTGTAGCCGATGGTCCAGGTACCACGATTGATCTCGCGCAGAATATCTTCGATCAGAGGCTCGTCCTTCGTTACCTTATAGTTCTTGGCCAACTGCTGCGCGAAACCCAGCTTCTTGGCGAACTTGTACATAATGGTGTGATCGGGCAACGACTCAAACAACGGCTCGATTACTTTATCGCGCCACTGCAGTGATCGATTAGAGGCAACGACGGAACCATAGGTCTCAAGCTGAGTACAGGCCGGCAACAGATAGGTACTCTCTTTCCGATCGTGCAGCACCGCGCTCACGGTCGGATACGGATCGATGACCACCAGCAGGTCCAGTTTTTCCATCGCCTTCTTCATCTCGGGGCCGCGCGTCTGACTGTTCGGTGCATGTCCCCAATAAAACAGGGCACGGATATTATCGCGTTGCGAGATATTGGCTTTATTTTCCAGCACGCCGTCAATCCAGCGCGAGACGGTCATACCGCCCATCTCCATAGGCTTAATCTTGCCACCCTTGCCGTCGTCATACTCGGCTTGGTCAAAGCGGGATTTAATCCATTCGTAATCGAGGCCCCAGACAGCCGCCCAATGCTTCCACGCACCTTCGGCAATGCCGTAGTAACCGGGCAATGAGTCCGGATTCGGACCCACGTCGGTCGCGCCCTGGACATTATCGTGCCCGCGGAAGATATTCGCGCCGCCACCGGATACGCCGATGTTTCCTAATGCGAGCTGCAGGATGCAATACGCGCGGGTATTGTTAATGCCGTAATGGTGCTGGGTGCCGCCCATGCACCAAACCAGCGTACCTGGACGGTTATCGGCCATGGTTTTGGCTACCTTGTATACTTCCTCGCGCGGCACCCCGGTGATATCCTGCACAACCTCCGGTGGATACTTTTTTACCTCGGCACGCACTTCGTCCATGCCGTAAACACGCTGACTGATGTACTGTTTATCCTCCCAGCCGTTTTCAAACACATGCCACAATATGCCCCAGACCAGCGCCACATCGGTGCCGGAACGCAGCCGCACGTATTGATCGGCATGCGCGGCGGTGCGGGTGAAACGCGGATCGCACACGATCATCTTCGCGCCGTTCTCCTTGCCGCGCAGAATATGCTGCATGGCTACCGGATGGGCCTCGGCCGCGTTGCTGCCGATAAACAGCATCGCCTTGCTGTTATGCATGTCATTGTAGGAGTTGGTCATGGCGCCATAGCCCCAGGTGTTCGCGACGCCGGTGACGGTGGTGGAATGGCAAATACGCGCCTGATGGTCGCAGTTGTTGCTGCCCCATAACGAGACGAACTTGCGCAATAGGTAGGCCTGTTCATTGTTATACTTGGAAGAACCGACCCAAAATACGCCGTCGGGACCCGATTTCTTGCGTATGCCGAGAATCTGGTCGCCGATTTCATTGATGGCCTGGTCCCAGGAAATGCGCTTCCATTTCCCGTTTTCCATCTTGGTCGGGTACTTCAGACGGCGATCACCATGGCCATGTTCGCGTATGGAAGCGCCTTTGGCGCAGTGCGCGCCTAAATTAAAAGGATGGTCGAATGCCGGTTCCTGCCGGGTCCATACTCCCTGTTGGACCTCGGCAATGACGCCACAGCCTACCGAACAGTGGGTGCATATGGTGCGTACTCTGGTGATTTCCGCTTTAGGATCAATATCGGCGGCGGTTTTGGCCCCCGCCTTTTTCATCATCGAAAACGGCAGAGCGCTGGCCGCCGCGACGCCGCCCAAGGCCAGGCCGGAACGGCGCAGGAAGGTGCGTCGGTCGATTGCCCCGCCCGCCGAATCGGAAGCACTTGTGGCGGCGCCGGGGCGCCGCTCCTGTTTTTTCATCAGCTTCATCGCCCGTCTCCTAGTTTATAGTTATGCACTCAACCGCGACTCCCTGCGAGACCACGCAGGATTTACCCGCGCGCGGTCTTATAATATTCCTGAATGTGTTCGGTGACATGATAGCCTTTCGACTCCGGCAAGGTTTCCGCGTTGGCAGGCGCCGCCTTAGGCGCTGCAACCACTTCTCCCGTCACCAGACCGACTGCCACCGCGCCGCTGGTGATCAATGCACCCTTAAGAAACTGCCGGCGGCTTTTTTTGCTTACCCCACTGATTCGCTTCTTGGTCATCGCTGTTTCCTCATCGCTTGCGCCACTGTAACGTATAACCAAACACGCCACCCACTCTGCATCGCCTATTGCTTCGCCTATTGTTTCATACGGGCATTGCCAGATAGGTGCTTTCCAATTGCAAAAACTTTTCACCCATAAAACCGACTGCCCGGTAAAAACGCGCCGCCTTGGCTTTAGTAAGATCGGCAAAAAAACGCGGCATCCACGGACTGATGTGTTTGTTGAAAAAGAATTTCTGCGTTTCGAATGAAACCGGGGTGGTGATCATCATACTCATGGTCTCGCACAACGCCGCCGTGTGATCTTCAGGTTCATGCACCTCATCCTGTCTTTCAAAACCGAGTTTCTGCAGGTCAATACGTAACTCCGCCAAAGGCTTCTCCATTAGAAAACCGGTGAGGTACCAGGATCCATAGGGAACCAGTTCCCCACGGCCGAGGCCGATAAACAAATCATGAAACTCTTCCTCGAGTGCCATAACTTCCGCCGCCTCGGCGCCCCGCTGCAACATCGCCCATGCCGCCGCCATGTCTGCACCGGCGTCAAACTCAGCCGTTTCAACTTGTTTTAGCAGCTTGAGCAGTTCGGCATCCGGCGGCTTCGCTAACATTGCCGCCAGCAATGCATAGACGTTCGCACGCACATGATCTTCCCCCGTTAAAATGGGCGCGTCAAGGGCTGGCTGGGCATCGCTAATCATCGTTAGCTATCACTCCGGTCCGGTGGCTGGTGAGCGCAGGCTTAAGGCAAAAAGACACCAAGGTAAATCGCGAGATAACAGGAAAAATGGCGGCAAGACCGATCATGCGCTAACTTCCCCTCAACCCATTTTTTCCGATTTATACATCGCTTTCACCCGGCAATCCTCGCACATCTTAATGCGTTCCAAAGCCTCGCCCTGAAACATCCAGTGCCCTTTCAATTTTTCCGTCATCTTCGCGATCATGCTCGCGGTGGCAAACGGTTTAGCGCAAACCGTGCAGCAAAACGGCGGCTCCTCATTTAAAACCCGCGGGGTGCGCCGCAATTGGCTGTCATACAGGTAACGGGCCGACAACGTAATCGCGTCTTCCGGGCAAGCGGTCCGGCATAACCCGCATTGTACGCACTGGGCCTCGTGAAAATTGAGTTGCGGCAGTTCCTGGCCATCGGATAAGGCATGCGTTGGGCATATCGAGACGCAGGCCATGCACAGGGTGCAGGCGTCGCGATCGACCTGGATTTCACCGTACGGCGCCCCTGCCGGCAACGCTACGCTTTCCTGGCGCGCGGGAGCCTGCGCGTACAGGTGCTCCACCGCCAATCGGATGTTGGTGCGCTTATCATCGAAAGTCGCAAATGTGGCGGGACGAAACTCATCGTGCCGCGGGTTCGACGCCAGTGCAGAAATTAGCACGGCATCGTCGCCCTCTCCGGCCAGGCGTATCCGGTCGCCCGCATAACCCATGCCTTGCAAAATGGCGTTGGCATAAGTCAACTGTGCCGCGGTCTCCGCCCGCACGGAATGGGGGATTGCCGGAGTAGCCAATAGGAGCACTTCATACGCCCCGTAGGCCAGCACTGGCAACCAAAGATCCATACCGACGGAACCAAGCTCCGCGACCTCCACGGGAATGACGTGCTCGGGGAGACTGGCAGCCAACCGCGCCACCCGCGCTTTACCCATCTCGGCGTCATGGAACAAAACCACAGGCTGGGTGCCGCCGGAGGCGCGATAAACTTTCAGCAGCTCACGCAGTTTGCTTAGGCTGTCTCCAGCCGGGGGGTAGATATAGGTTATAGCGCCCGTCGGGCAAGCCGTGGCGCATGCGCCGCCGCCTTGGCAAAGATAGGGATCAACCGCAATCTCCTCGCCCATCGAGATGATGGCGGTGGCAGGACAGACATCGATGCAGCGGGTGCATCCGGTAAGGCCGCTGCTGCCATGCGCGCAGATGTCCGGATTGTAGTTGAAAAACTTCGGCTTCTCGAACTCGCCCACCATATCCGGCAATTCTGCCAGCGCCTTGCGCACCGCATCCGGATTATCGGCCGGCGCATAGTAGCCGAACGGCAGCAGCTCCTGGCGCAGAAACGGCGGCGTGGTGAGATCGAGCACCAAATCGAAATGGGTGCGCTTCGTCGCCAGCTTTTGCAACAGATTCACCCCCCCTTGTGGAGGCGGCGCCGAAACGATCGCGGCAAATTGGCCCAAATGGCCGGTTAACTGCACCAGTTTTTCATGTACAACCTGGACCTCGTCGGACAGATCCGCACGCGCCGATTTGTCGGCAGGTTCTGAAACGAGGATGGTGCAACGCAAGCGGGTCTGAAGTTGAACCGCCGCCGCCTTGGCTTTTTCTTCCGGACCAATGATTAGTAGTGCGCCTGCGGATTCGTACGCGACCAGCGACGTCGGTCGGGTTTCAACTTTAGCCGCTGCCGCCAGTGCGGCGGCGCGCGCCTGTCCATTTGCGCTCAGGGCCGGGAATGCGAGAAAGGACTGACTGGCTTGCGGCATCATAACCGGCGTCATGTCCCGGTATTCGATTCAGTAGGCTTACCCGCAGGTGCGCCGGCAGTTGCCGGGCCCGTGGACGGGGGCTCGCGCCTATCCGTTCCAGCCGGCTCTAACGCGCGCCCCAATGCAGCGTCCCGGGATTCCGCCGGCAATACCGCATCCACCGGCTGCTGGGCATCGTTTGCGTCTAATAATTTCTCACGCGCTTTTTCTCCCAGTTTCGCGGCTTCGCGTTCCGTGGCCGCAAGCATATCATGCGTGATGATGGAGCCGAGCGGCGTGAAACCGTTCCAATCCAGTGCAAATTGATCCACCGGATCGATGACGTTGAACTGCGGCGTATGAAATAATTTGCGCAATGCGGTCCGGCGGAGGTGCTCGCTGACCTTAGGCGACATGAACGCGCTGTAGTCCGAGTTTTCATCCAACTGATCGATCGACGGTAGATCTGCGTCCGTTGCGTCTCGCTTGATGACCGGCGCGGCCTCAGCCGATACCGCCTCCGGGGTCGGTTCGTTAGGCGGCGTGGATGGCTGCGGTTTCGGTACCTGTCGTGCCTGTGCCTTGCGCCGCGACCAGCGGCGCAAAAAACCCGGTTCGCCATCGCTTTCCCGCAACCCGCCGGCGTCATCGGAACCAGCGTTGGGTTTATTCTTTGGGATCATGGCCGTCTTTAAACCCATCCGCGTGTTTCCGTTTCGACTTTTTCTCCTCGGGCACATAATTTTCAAGCACAAACTGCTCTACCCAGCGATAAATTTCGGGAGGCATCGGCACCGCAAATACCTCGGTACTGACTTCGCCATAAGCGGTCGCTTCGATGTATTCCACGGTGGTGAGAAAAGGGGTAATTTCTTTGCCCTCATCGCGGTGACAGACCACGTACACGCTTGGACTCTTGCCCATGAGGTTGAAATAATAGCTGTCCGCTGCGGAGCGCAGCAGTTGTAACGTAAAACCGCTCCAGAGATACTGGTTGCCTTCGCGGCCCGTGCGAATCAGCTTGCGCTGGACGCTCCCGTCCGTCAGATTCTGGCCGGCGACCACGCCCAACACGGTCCAGCGTTCCGAGACCCAGCGCATATTTTGCACCGGCTCCTGGGCAATGATTACCGCAACCGGAAAGCGGTCGGCCAAAACCAACTGGGGCTCGCGCGCAGACATAACTGTGGACATCATGACATAACTGAATTTATTGCACCACAATAGTGCGATTTGCCCATAAATTTACTCACAAATAGCCGCGGGTTTCAATAAGCCCGAATTGGTTTGATCCAAGCCCAACGGTTATGTCTGAACCTCTAAATATTACTTAAACAGTCACATGGTCGCTCTCGGCATCCTGCCTCTCGCGACACTTGTGCATCCCTGCACATCGTAGGTTGGGTTAAGCCGCGCAAGCGGCGAACCCAACAAAATATTACTGTCCGGTGGATACGCTGCGCTTAATCCACCCTACATTATATAAATATTGGCTAAACAGAACGCCGGTCCATTGTTTTCAATCATCGCTGCCGCCTCGCCCGCGGGAAACCCATCAGTTATCCTAAGCGCATGAACGACTTCTGGAGATCCAGCGGCTATCACCTGCTCGAGCGCGACCCGGATGGTTGGCTTGCGGTCACCGACGACTTCCTGCGCGCCTATATGCTGCGCCCGGAAATGCAGCCGGTCGAAGAATCGTGTGACCAGGAGCGCGCCCTATATACCGCATTGCTCGATGATCCGCGCCTGACCGTGCCGCCCGAACGTATCGCCACCCTGGCCGACCCGATCGCGCGTGAAAATTACGAATTCGTGCTTAAATTCCGTGATCGGCTGGTGGAAAGCGGCACGCTCGAACGCTGCTATATGGGGTTATTCGGCGGCAAGCGCGTGCCGGTGCCGCCGCTATTCGTGGACCAGCTTGCCTATGTCATTCTGCGTAATGCGCTCGATGGCAGCGACGATCCGTTTCTGCTGCGCGCCGGCGAGCTGTTTTTCCGGCAGCAAAAGGTCAGCCTGCAGGATGGCGCTATCATGCTTGCCGACGCCGAAACGATCGAAACCTACGCAACCACCGGCGGCTTTGGCAACATCGGCCGGTTGCTGGCCGAGGCGCAAACGCCGTTGCGCACGGTGGAGCTGGATATTCTTGATGAAAACAATGCGCAAAGCTATTGGCAGCGGGATGAGCGCTACGATATGGTGCTGAATGTCACGTTCGGGCAACGCGGTCTGCACGCTTTATGCCACGCGCTCGAAGCCTGGGTCGGCCACTTCCTCAAAACCGCGATCACTATCCAACCGGTGCGTTCGATTAATGACCCTCACTGGGTATGGCATACCGGGCTCGACATTGAAGCCACTGCGATCCTGAACGACCTGTACAAAGATACCGAGGTCAGCGAGGCGCGGCACAAGCGTATCTTGTCGCTCTTCCGGCTTGAATTTCAGGATCCAAGCCTGATACTGCCAAAGACCGCCGGCCGGCCGGTGCACCTTGCCATGGCGATGACCAAAGAGAATAACCTGCGTCTCAAACCCCAGAACCTGCTGGTCAATTTACCCTTGGCGACTTCGGCTTGATAGCATCACAATCAGAAATTGCCGGTCCGCTGTGATTCCAAGCTTAACTTGCGCGCCTTGGACTCAAAGTTTTTGATAATGGCGGAAGTCAAGAAGCCGCAAGGCTCCGTTCGATAATCTCCGCAAAAATCTTCTCCATCAGTTTGTAGTTCTTTTCCATCCCCGCCTGGATGGCGGCAAAGTGATCTTTCGTTTTCTCGCCCGCAAGCCGATGCTCGATTATCTCTCTCCCGTCCAGGGGCCGGGCGCAATCCACCGGGCGGGAGCCGACGTTCCGGAAGAGAGTGCGGCGGCGAGCGGTGCGAGGAACGTCTTTACCGCAGTCACAACATTCGCGAACGATGCTGGAACGTGATCCTGTTGGAGGCGCTTACAGAACGCCGACCACTGAACCTGCTTGGTATTGATGAAGCCTTCTGTAAAGGCCGCAATAGGATCGGGAAGCACGGTACCTCGTCGCTCCAGGGTGAGCCTGATTGCTTCAAGCAATTTTGTCCCCTCGAAATCAAACTGCAGGGACAGCAGCCAGATGTCATAGAAGTCCTTCATCCGGCTGTTCAGCTCGCGCAGTTTCACCATGGCCTCGAACTTCTCGGCGATGGCGCTTTCTTGGCTGTAGCACAGCAGCCGCGGTGCGGGAAAGTCCAGCACAGTCGGCAACTCGGCTGTTTCTGGCCCGGGGAAAATCACATCGCCGAACCCGATGTCGATCTGCATGTTAGCCCGGGCCGAGTCCAGCATACCCCGGAACCGAATCCGGATGCCCCCATAGTCGGCATCTTCCATAATTCTTTCGGCCTGAATGGAAGCCGGGTCGAAGACCAGCCCATCGGAGTCGACTTCGACGGCGAGGATGTCGCGGATTTGCGCGACGATGCCGGCTTCGTCATTGCTCGTCCTGCCAAGCAGGTCGATGTCCATGGTCGGGCGGAATTCTGGCGTGTGCCAGACTCTCAGCATCAAGGCGCCTTTGAGGATAAACCGGTCGGCATGGGGAGATTGGGATAACCGATAGAGAAACCGCTCCATGGCGTAATACTGAAGAAGCTCGTTGAATGGCCGCTGGTCGCTCTTGGCCCGGTTGAGGAGGCGCTGGCGGACGGACGCGGCGATGTTCCGAGGCGTCTTCACGTTCACACCGTCGCCTCCAGATAGGGCGTCATCACGTTTTCGACGCGGCAGATTCTGGCGTACTTCAGTAGCTCGCCTAGGCTGAACTTTCTGCGTGTCTTGTAGAGCTTCAGCGCTTCCAGGACTACGTCCATCCCGATCTTGTTGCGGTACTTAAAGCAATCCGCCAGCGTCTTCTCCGCGCTGTAGATCCGAACCATGGCGCCATCGATCCGGTGCGTATCAACTCCGGCCTTGAAAGCGGCATCCGAGAACTTATGTGCACGCACCGGCGGGGAATCGAGCGACGGCAGCCGTGCATCCCTGGAAACCGCGACGGATACCTCATGGGGAATCTGTGTGGTGATTCCGTGGTAGGCCAGCGCGGAGATCAGGCAAATGACAGCGTTGGGGAAACGAAGACTCACCGTAACCAGATCGGGGTTGCTGATGGGAGGCATCTCCACCAGCCGATAGACGCCCCGGGTCACCGGTTCGATAACACCCCTGTCCCGTAGCGAGTACAGCATATACCGCGTTATTCCGCGCGCGATGGCGTCGCTCATGCGAAGTTGACCACCATGCTTGCGGAAGATCTCTTCAGGCGAAGTCTTCATCCTGGTCTCAGACAAATTGTATCCACTTGCGTATAAATGGTGACAATATGTCTGATTACAGTTTTAAAATCAAGCTGCTGGCAAAGCGGCTTAAGCATTGAAGTAAGACCGCACATGCGCTCACTCCCGCCAAAGCATTCGGCGCAATACGCTCACGCTATTGCGCCCTACGCGGGCTTCGCGGATGCACAACTCACGCGGCCTTATGCCGCCCGATCGTGAGTTTCAAGTCCAGCGCCCGAAGCAGCTCCATCAACGTCTCGATCTTGGGATTACCCCGTCGCGAAAGCGTCCGATAGAGACTCTCCCGACTTACCCCCGCGGCTTTTGCGAGCGCACCGACACCGCCCCTGGCCTGCGCCACATTATGCAGTGCCTCAAGCAACACGGCCGTATCGCCATCCTCCAGCGCGGCGTTGAGGTAAGCCACAATGTCTTTCTGGGTTTTCAGGTAGTCCGAGGTTTTAAATGCGACACTTTTCATATTCATCTCCGATATTCTCGCCAATACGACTTAGCCAACTCGATGTCACGGGCTTGTGTGGATTTGTCGCCACCGCAGGATTACGACGGCTTTACCATCACGCCAGAAATACACGCGGTAACGAATGGCACTACCTTAAGCATTTCTGCTCTGACATGAATTCCCTGCTAACAGGGAAAAATACAGGGAATTTCGTAATTATTGACGCCTCAATTTGCGCCCTACTTGGCGGAAACCCGCGTCCAGAGCCAATCCCAGTCACCCAGCCCATTTTGAATACGCATCGGAACAGGAGATAACAGGGAATTAACAGGGAAATGTCACGCGGAGCCAAAAGGCGGTTCAGATAGGAATGGCACTACCTACCTTAAGCATTTCTGGCCAGTGGTGTACCCCAAGAAAGGCAGAAAAAGCGAGACCGAATCTCTTGAGTTTTGCTCATCGTGAATGAACCGGGCGCTTAAGGTAGTGCCATTGCACGCGATAACCTTTGCCCTCAAATATCCGCGGCTCAAATACCCCTGTTCCCACCGACTTCCAGTCGCCTGGAAGCCCGAGCTTTAATCGATCTAGCTGGGTGAAAATCCGCGCCTTGGCGCGTAAATCCTTGATCTGCGCTTACCCACTGGTCAAACGGGATTACTCCATCCGGACGGCGGTATTTGCGGAATGTAATCACCAACGCATTGTAGCCTGTAGGCTACAGACAATCAAGCGCCGGCAGAGTTTACTCCCGCCAAAGCTCCGCCATCGAGACGCCAAAGGCTAGGGTATCTTTCCGATATTACGACGTCCAGGCGACCTGCACGGACGCAGGAAGGTACGACTCCAGGCATAGGTATCTACACAATTCATCAACCCAATGATTCTGTAGGAACCACCCAATCGCACCGCAACACCCAACTGTCATTCCCGCGCAAGCGGGAATCCAGTATTGACGCGGGGTATCTGGATTCCCGCTTGCGCGGGAATGACGATCTATTCGAGATGTGTAGATACCTATGGACTCCAGGGATGGAGGAGGTAGTGCAACGTAAGCGACCCACACGGACTGGGGAGGTAGGAGCCGCGTCTGGAACTGCGGCCGGGAGCAGTTGCCGAGATGCGCATACAAGACGTCGGCAGCCTCAGGACACTCGCCAGAGCGCGCTTACGGGCATCGCGTAGAGCTTCTTACCGAAAGGTAAAACGTCGCTGCCCGTATAGAGCAATATCCCGCCCACGAACCGCTTACCCGCGGTGTCCGCAAACGCCTTGAGGCCTGCGAAGTCCTTGGTGTCGAGGGTGGCCGATGCCTTGATCTCGATTCCTGCCAGACGCCCGCGGCGATCTTCCATGACGATGTCGACCTCCTGGCCGGTCGAAGTCCGGTAGTAATAAAAATCCACATTGTGCTTTGCCCATCCGGCCTGCTTGCGCAGCTCGGCGACAGCAAATGTTTCCAGCAGATGGCCGAGAAAGCCCCGATCCTCGGCGAGTCGTTGCGCATCATAGCGCGCAAGGTAGGCCGCCATGGCGCTGTCTGGAAAATGCACCTTCGGCGCCTTGATCAAGCGCTTGCCTAGATTTCCGGACCAACCCGGCAATGGAGTCAAGATAAAGGTCGCTTGCAGCAACGTAAGATAACGCTTGAGAGTGGTATGGGGAATGCCCACCGCTCGCGACACTTCGGCGAGGTTCATGAGCGCGCCGGTCCTTGCCGCCAGCAGCGCCAGTAAACGGGGCATCTCCACCAATCCTTCGATATTCGCCAAGTCGCGGACGTCGCGCTCAATCAGCGTCCGGAGGTAGGCCACGAGCCAGGCCTCGCGGCGGGTCGACTCCACGCGCCCGATCATTTCCGGGTAACCGCCACGGACGAGCAGTTCCGGAATGTCGTCATCCTGAGGCTCCTGGGGCCGTAACGACCAATCATGGTTTCCAAAAAGCACGTCAATAAAACGTTCTTTTCTGCCGTATATTTCCCCCTGCGAAAGCGGCCACAGCTGAAGGATCTCCATGCGGCCGGCAAGCGAATCGGACACCTGCGGCACCAATAGCACGTTGGCGGAGCCGGTAAAGAGAAAACGCCCCGGCCGGCGGTTGCGATCGACGGTGAGCTTCACCGCGGTAAAAAGCCAAGGCGCGCGCTGCACCTCGTCGATCACCGCTCGCTCACCCAGGCTCTTGATAAAGCCCACTGTGTCCTTGGCTGCCGCGAGCACATTGGGATCATCGAAGGTGACGTAAACGGCACCCTTAGCGGCCGCATACGCCTGGGCCAGTGTGCTTTTACCGGTTTGGCGCGCGCCGGTCAGCAGCACAACGGGCGTGTCTGCGAGCGCCGCCTCGAGTCGTTTCTGAAGATAGCGGGGGTACATATGAATCACCATTTGGTGGTGAATTATCCGCCAATATTCGGTGGGGTCAAGTGGAGCGAATAGACTACCCGGTTATCCGCGGCAAAGGGCGCCGCTGGGGGGCCATCAGCAAGTAGGGCGCATTAGGCGGTAGCCGTCATGCGCCGGATGTCGCTTTCAATTCCCTGTTTCCTGTTATCGCCTTTCATTCGGCGCAATACGCTCACGCTATTGCGCCCTACGCGGGCTGGTGCTGAATATCGTGAGGAAGGAGAGGATGAACCCTGATATACTTAACAGAAAGCAGCCATGCGCATTTACCAGGAGAAAGCCATGCCAAGCGCCAATCTGAAACAGACCGCCCACGATCTCATCGACAAGCTCCCCGACAATGCCACATGGGATGACGTGGTCTATGAGATGGTCACGCGGCGCGAGATCGAGAAGGGACTCGCCGACAGCGAAGCAAACCGCACCACACCTGTGGAGGACGTCGCTAAAGAGTTTGGCCTTAACGCGTGAAGCATTGCAACAGAAGATACGTTAATTTCTTGAGATCACTGTTCGATCTTGAGCTTGGTCACCTTATAGCCAAGATTGTGCAATGCCTTTACGGCATGTTTAAAGCTCACCTTGCTGAAGAATGGCAATTCCAGCGGGCCCTTTTCTTTGCTCATGATCGCGATGCATACCTCGTATTCATTGGCGACAGGCTGTTCCTTGGGATTCCTTAGCTTGAATCCATGCGGTAGACGATCATTCAGTCGGGCGCGAAAGTCGGCTTCGTGAAGGAAGCAGCCCCCTGAAACAACGGCTTGCGAGAAAAGGTGACTCAGTACACTGGAGCCACCGTATTTTTTCACGTGGATGATTTCTTTCTTGTCTTTCGAATACAGGTCGCAAAATTCAACTCGACTACGCCCGCCGCCAATCATTACTACTTGGCGATCCATAAGGGCGTAGTCCCCTGGGTTTACCGCGACGGATTTCAAGTAATTCGGTTCAGTGTTAGTCCCATACGGCGGTAACTTGATCTTGGTACTTGGAACGGAGCCATAGAAGTCAGTCACTTCGTTCACATAACCAGATTCAATGTTGTACCAATCCCCGTCATTCAATATGTACTTCTTGTGGTTCAGGTCAATTTCGGCATTCAAGCAGCGGTACAGACTCCACGACGATGGATCTCTGCCGTCTTGCCAGTAAAGAAAGACCTTCTTGCCCTTGAGCTGTTTGGCAGTGAGTTCATTGTTGCCCCGTGCCACCTTGGACCATTCGTCAATATCCAAGTCCTGATAAAGCACTGGCCCGTGCTTCGTCGGCCCTTCCGATTTGTGCTTGAACGCGAAACCGCTGATTTGTTCCCATTCGACCAATTCCGGGATAGCCAGCCATATCTTGTGAAACTCCTTCTTGAGGATTTTCGACACCAACGCACTATCGAGCCCATCTATAACCTGCGTATCCCTTTCCTCCTTGATTTTTCCCAGCCACGGATAATTTTTCTTGTACTTTGTGCTCTTGAACGCGTCGTATAGTCGCTTCGCTATGGCTGGGAAAGCATCGACGGTTACCGTTGTGTAGATTGTCACAGAGTCACGACCTGACAGCGTTTCCTGATCTTCTCCCTCGATTATGGGTGATTTCGCTGTAATTGACTTCAACAAATCGATGTCGTTATCAAACTCAAAGTTGGCTAATTCAATCTCCCTCGCGGCCTGTTCCCGAGAGTGCAGCGACACATGGCTGATGTTGGTCTTGTCGATTGACTTTATCGCCGCCGGGTCACCGAGATTTAGGGTAACGATCAAACCGAAATTTCTTTCGTACGCAAGATCGCCGATAAGATGGCGGGCATATCCAAACGTAAAGCAAAACCATCGTCCCTCGTGCTTCAGGACGTAAAGCGCCTTTGAGCTCTGATTGAAGATTGACTTCGAGTCAAAACCCTGGAGCCCTTCGAAGATTGACACCCATGATGGCTTACTCTGGAAACCACCTTTGTAGATCAGCGTCCCGATTTGTTTCCCACCTTTCTCGACAGGCACAACATGAAGATCTTTGAAGCTCAAAAACTCCTCGATATTCTTGTAGCCGTCTTTTATTAAGAAGACGGTCAACTTCAGCTTTTTACCATCATCCGCTGACTTCATTGAAATTCAGTAGCTCCAAGTCTCATGCGCTAGCGGTACACGATTCAACTCGTCTCGGTGCAACCGCCACCGCGGCATAAACTTGTCCATTAATCCCGTGAACCGGTCGTTGTGGTGGCGTTCGAGCAGATGCACCATTTCATGAACGACGATGTATTCGAGACATTGAGCGGGTTTCTTTATCAGTTCCAGATTGAGCCAAATACGGCGGGCATCGCTGTTACAACTGCCCCATTTGGTTTTCATTCTTTTCACGCCCCAGTTGGCCACCTCTACTCCGACAATAGCCTCCCATTTCTCGAACATGGGACGAGCCATCACCTTCAGTTCCTTGCGATACCAGGAGAGTAGCGCTTGTTCCCGTTTTAAAGTATCGGCCCGTTTCGGCACGTAAAGATCAAGAAATGTCTTGTTGCGAACCTCTACAGATGCATGACCGTCGTGTTCAATCACATTCAGCAGGTAGCGGCGACCAAGATAATAATGGCTTTCGCGGGAGACATACTCGCGGGCCGACTGACGCTCCTGTAACTTAAACCGGCTCCGTTGCCGTTTTATCCATGCCAGCTTGGAAATAACAGCCAGCCGCACCGCCTCGTCATTCACGCGTAACGGCGCTGCCACCCGCACCCGGCCTTCCGGCGGATAAACGCCCAAATGCAGGTTCTTGATGTTCTTGCGGACGATATCAACGACAAGTCCGCCTACTGAAATCTGGTGCATTTACTTGTACTCCTGCTGTTTCTTGATCAGATCAAGAATCTGCTCAGACTGATGCTCGTCTTTGACGACTCGCTTGATCGCGTACTTCACCTCTTTCTCCTTCACACCATGCCCGATCCAACCATCTTTTTTAGTGGAGACGACAGCTTCATCCACAGCAATGACCAAATGCTCGTCATTACCCAGGTTGTCGTAAAGCGCCCGCTTCGCCGGTGTGTTCATGGATTTCGGGTAATCTTGCCCGTCCGGCTTCTTGATCCTCCTGGTCAGCTCGACGATTTTCTCCAGGTAAGCCTTGTAACTCAGCTTCTGCGCCCTGCGCTCTTCGATCAACGCATCCAGCAGCCTGGACATCTTTTCATAGTACTTCGGATTGACAGGGGACTCGTCGATGATGAGCCTGCGGACGTTGTTCTCGATGGTTTCCGCCACCGCCTCCTGATTGCCGCGGATGCCTTTGGGTAGCGCCTCTACGGCATCCACCCCGCGCTCGACCACAAGCTGGATCAGCGTCAGATCGTCGAATGCGGAAATTTTTTCGCTTTCTTCGGCCATGATGTAGGTGTCGATCAGGTGGCGCATGGCCGGCTCGTACATTTTCAGGTCGATGTAGTCACCGCTGGCGAGCTTCACCTCGTTGCGCACCTTTTCATAGTGCTCGACTTCATTGCGGATCTGTTCGGCCTCGGCCCCGGCATAGCCGGCCTGCTCCATCTCGTTGGCAAGGTTCGCATAGGCGCGCAATAGCGAGGCGGCGGCCTTGTACAGCGCGAGGCGCTTGGGTTCGTTGTCCTTAAGCGCGTTCTTGTCGGCCGTGTCCCTGGCGCAGAAGTAGCGCATGTAAGCCGCTGAATCGCGCGGCAGTTCCACCGGCTCGCACAGTGCCCTTACGGCCTCGCGGGCCTCTTCCAAATCCTCGCGTGCCTTCGCCAGCCGGTCGCTCAACAAACCCTGGACGTCCGCCTTGTCGTAGCCATCGAAGGCCTCAGAGGTGTAGTCGTGAATGGACCTCTCCAGGCTCTTGAACAAGTCCTTGTAGTCTATGATGTAACCGTATTCCTTGTCTTCATCATCCAGCCGGTTCACGCGACAGATGGCCTGAAACAGGCTGTGGTCGCGCATCTGCTTGTCGATGTAAAGATAGGTAGCCGAAGGCGCATCGAACCCGGTCAGCAGCTTGTCGACTACGATAAGCAGCTTCATTTGGCCCGGCTCTTCGACGAATTTCTTCTTCACTGCCTTCTCGAACTCCTCGGCCTTCTTCACGGCTTCTTCGGGCGGCAGGTGGAACCAGTCGGCCAGCATCTTCTGGTAAATCTCGTATTCTTGAATCCGCTCGGTTTCACCTTCACCACTTTCCTCGCCCTTGATATCAGCAGGCGATGGCTTATAGGACGTGACGATGGCGCATTTGCCGGCGAGAGGGGTGATGGCGAACAGTTCATAGCATTTGCAGGCCTCGTAGATGCTGCTCGTCACCAACATGGCGTTGCCGCGACCGCTGGCCAGCCGGTCGCGCATTTCCATATCGAGCAGGACGTCGGCGACAATCTTTTCCAGCCGCGACCGACTGGAAAGCACCTTCTGCATGGTGCCCCAACGTTTCTTCAGTTCGGCGCGGGCGATGTCGGTGAGACCCTTGGTCTTGGCTTCGAACCACTGGTCGATCCTTGTCTGCGAAGTGATGGACTGATCGATGTCGCGCGCTTCATAGCGCAAGTCGAGCACCACCTTGTCCCGCACCGCCTCGTCGTACTTGTAGGTGTGAATGTAGCGCCCGAACACTTCGAGGCTGGTCTGCTTGTCCTTTTTGAGCAACGGCGTACCGGTAAAGCCGATGAACAGAGCGTTGGGCAGAATCTGCTTCATGGCTTGGTGCAACTCGCCCGACTGGGTGCGATGGCATTCATCCACGAATACGTAGAGGTTGCCCTTGGCCTTAAAGCCAGAAGGTAACGCGCTGCGCATCTGCTCGACAAATCCCTCTATATCCGGCTCATCGCTCTCGCCAGCCTTGCCACCGAATTTGTGGATAAGCGAACACATGAGCAGCGGACGGGCCTCGTTGAGGCGGCGAATCAAATCCTGCCCGCTCGTCGTGCGATAGATGTCTTCGTTAACGCCCTTGAAGACGCCTTCAATTTGCTCGTCCAGCTCGGTGCGGTCGGTGATGATGAGCACCCGTGAATCCTTCAGGTTCTCGCGTAGCCACTTGGTGAGCCAGACCATGGTCAGGCTCTTGCCGCTGCCTTGGGTGTGCCAGACGATGCCGCCCTCGCGCCGGCGGATAAACGGCTGCGCGGCCTTCGCGCCGAAGTACTGGTTGGGGCGGCAGATCTTTTTCACCCCGGCGTCGAACACGATGAAGTCGTGGATGATCTCCAGCATCCGCTGCTTTTCGCAAAGCTGCGACAGGTGCCGGTCCAGCAGGCTCTCGCTTGGGCTGTCTTCCTTCCAGGTGAGGTAATACTTTTCCGGCGTCTCGACGGTGGCGTAACGCAGCCCCTGAGTATCGTTACCGGCCATCACGAGCTGCATCGTGGTGAAGAAGGGTTTGATGAAGACGCTCTTCTGGTTGTCAAGGTTCTGGCGGATACCCTCGCCCACCGACACCGTGGAACGCTTGAGTTCCAGCACCCCGAGCGCAATGCCGTTCACATAGAGCACGATGTCCGGGCGCTTGGTATTCTCGCCAGCCACCGTTACCTCTTCGGCGATGGCGAAGTGGTTACACTCCGGGTGCTTCCAGTCGATGAGCCACACCGTTCGAGTGTTCTCGCCCGCCTCGGGCTTAATCTTCACACCGTAGCGCAGCAGGCTATATACGTCCTTGTTGATGTCGTAGAGACCACGGGTCTGGTCTCCGGCCACACGGTTCAATTCATACAGGGCTTTGTTGATGAGCGTCTCGTCGTAGCCCTGTTCGTCCTTCAGAAAGACGCGCAGGCAGTGCTCTTCGATGTTGCGGTTGTTGTCGCGCTCGTGCCAATCACCGAGATAGTCGTAGTGCAGGATGCCGTGGAACAACTTGACCACGCGCTGCTGGGTCTTCTTCTCGATCTGACCCACCGTGCTCATATCATCCCCGAATCAGGTTCATGATGAGATGAATCATCAGTTCCTTCTGCGCCGGGTCGCTCTGGGCCACCAGCAGGGCGATGGCCGCCAGCGCATTGTCATTGATCTTCAGCTCGCCGCTGGCCTTGAGATGGTGCCGGTTACGCTCCAGGAACCAGATGAACAAAAACGCGCCGATGCGCTTGTTACCGTCGGAAAACGGATGATTCTTGATGACGAAATACAACAGGTGTGCCGCCTGCGCCTCCACGCTGGGGTAAAGATATTCCCCGCTGAAGGATTGCACGATATTGCCCAGAATGCCGGCAAAGCTGTTGTCCTTGGGATTGCCGAACAGGTCGGACGCCTCGCCCCGGGCGACCAGATCGGCCTTGAGCGCGGCAATCGCGGTGGTGGCCTCCTGCTGGCCGATTTCGTAATGGATGCGGGTAAGGAATCCCTCCACCGGCAACCGCTCGCTGTCGAACTGGTTGAGCAGCACGAAGGTGCGGGCATAGTCGGCAATTACCCGCACCAGCCCGCGCGCCTCCGGCAGGCTGGCCTGGTCGATGAGGTTCTGCTGGAACAGCGTCAGGGTGCGCTCCAGTTGGCGGATATTCTCCTGCTGGGCCTTAAGGCGCTCCTCATTCAGGGTATAGCCCCGTACCAGATGCTCCTTCAGGCGGGTCGTGGCCCACTGACGGAACTGCGTGCCCTTGCGGGAGCTGACCCTATAGCCGACCGAGAGGATGACATCCAGATTATGGAACCTGACCTGGCGCCGCACCTGCCGTTTGCCTTCGGTCTGAACTACCGAGAAAAGCTCGGTAGTTGCCGCCTCCTCCAGCTCGCCGTCGGCGTAGATGTTCCAGATGTGCAGGCCAATGGTATCGCTGTCCTTATCGAACAACTCGGCCATCTGCTTTTGTGAGAGCCAGAGGGTCTCGCCCTCCAGCCGCACCTGAATATCCAGGCCCCGGTCCGGCGTTTCGTACAGCAGCACTTCGCCTTTGCCTTCCATGCCGTTACTCCTGCTTGTGTCCGGCCATCGGATGCACGGCGTCAAACAGGGCCCGGGAACGGGCCATGGCCTGTTCTATATTGGCGTCGGCGAAAATTTCCCGCTTCAATTTGGGCTGCCATTCCGGATGGCCGCGCAGAACATCCTTCACGGCCTCAACCGTGGTCATCCTGTCATTCGCTCGCAGCTCCTGAATCGCCATATCCACCGTAGTAAGTAACTCCAGGCTCTCCTTCTTCTCATAACGGAACTGCTCAAGCCACTTCAGCACCTCCTTACCGTACCACTTCTCGAAATAGGAAAGGGCTTGATCAATATTTCGGGAGGCAATGAACCCCGAGAACTTGCCGGACCGAGCAGCTTCTATGTAGCCATTTTTTTGCGCAATCGCTTCTGGACCCTTATATCGAATTTCCGGGTTGTAGGGGCCGGCAGCCTTTTTCAAATAGCCTTCCGGTTGGTTTTCCACGTGTCTGTGCATGAGGTAGGCGAGCTTGGTATAGCGCACCCTGCCAAGGGGATATTCCCCGCTGCCAAACTTGGCTGCCAAAGTGGAAATAACGACGGCTTCGTTGAAGGCCCAGCTATGACCGGCTTTCTCGTACTGTTCCTGCTTGTATGGTTGCACCTGTTCGTGGACCCTGTCACGGGACTCCTGCTGGAGACGAATCCTGCCGGTCAGCAGTTCCTGCATCATGCCCTGCTTGATGGCTTGGGTCTTATCGCGGCGGGCTCCCAGCGCGGCAATTTCGGCGTCCATGTCGGACAGAATGTTGGCGATGGCGGTTTGTTCCTCAAACCTTGGACACTGAAACTCAATCGCTTCGATAGTAGAAGCGTTCAAGCTCGGCACTCCGGACGCTTCGTTATATGACGACCAGTCAATCGTAAGGAATTTGAAATAAATATACTTCGGTGATGTTTCATTCGCGATTTCCGTATAGAACAGCGTATCAATTGTCCAGAATGGTGACTCTTGATATCGAGGCTTGTCGATTGTGCCTTTCCTGCCAATCAGTACAGAAGGCTTGTCATAAAGGAAGGTATTTGTTCTGCCAATTTCACCGCTCGTCGCGAGGATTGGATATTTACCGTCGTTCACGACGATTTGGTGCTGATTCTTACCATGCCGAACGGAAAGCAGATCCCCCAACCGCTTCAGCTCCCATTCCCCACTAAACCCCGGCAGGCGTTGCTTACCGGTGAGGAGCTGCTGCATGGCGGCAGTTTTTATCGCGCGCTTCTTGGCGATGAGCTTGCCCTGCGCAGCGATCAGGGCATCCACATCCGACAGTGCGGTGGCGATGGCGCGTTGTTCTTCGATATTGGGAGGGACAACAACAGGACAGGAAAGAATGACTGGATTTAGAAGGTGGGTTTGTTGAACACCATCATCGAATCTTTTGTTGAACACCATCATCGAATCTTAGGAAGTACGGATTGCGATTTAGAAAATAAAATAGGTACTCCGGGTCGTCTTTCTTCGCCCTTAGCACACATACTCGCTGATTTACCGCATAAAGGCCATCTTCACCGACGAGAAAACATTTTGCCAGCGCCCGGCCATTCGGCAAATCACTCATAACCATGAGAATGTCATCCTTACGGGCCGGCAAGAAATTCTTGCTGGAGTATTTCCTCACTTCTCCATTCGTCGAAACAAACTTTGAGTTGACGACAATATATTGCCCTTCCTCTACGATGAACTGCTCGTGGGCCTTACCACTATAGAACCAGAGTACGTCAGGAAGTGCCTTTAGGTTCCATTCCTCAGGAATTATCCCCACCTCAGTCTGCTTGTACCCCGGCTTAACAAATGGAGAGTTGGCCGTTGACACTTGATAACCGGCAGAGGCGTCCTCGACGCCCAACGGTTCACCGCCAGTTTGCAAGAGCCCCTTATGCATTGACGAACCCCATCCGCTTCAGGTGTTCGCCCGCTTTCGCGTCGAGCACTGCCACCTCGTCGGTAAGCTTGGGCAGCGGCGTGGCATAGCGCTCGGCGAGTTGCTTGATGCGGCCGGTAAGTGCCTGCGACACGCGGTCGAGTTCGGTCTGCACGTCGGTAGCCAGAGTGGCGAGCCATTTGTCGTCCACTACCAGCGTCTTGATTTCGGCTTCCGTGAGCTTCGGGTATTTCGCCGCGACCTTGGCGTCCAGCACTTTCTGCGCTTCCTTCACCTTTTTACCGGCGGCGGATTCCTGCTCGATCAGCTCAAAGTACACTTCGAGCACCTTGCGCTCGTCGGCGGCCTCCGGGTCTTCTTTCAGTTCGTCCAGCCGCTTCGTCAGCGCGCCCTTGCTGATGTTGCCTTTCTCATCGACAACGGCACTGAGCAGACCTTCTTCCCCGCCGTGCTCTTCTCTCATTTCCTCCATCTTCCGACTCATGCCTTCCAGCCCCGCTTCCATTTCTTCAACGGCGGCCTTGTCTTCGCTGAAGTAGTGCGCGATCACCAACGTGGGAGGAATCAGGTCGGCCTTGTATTTGAGCTTACCGACGACGAAGTCGGGCCTTTCCTTGTTCTTCTTCTCCTCGTCTTCGACGATCAGCCGCAGCTTGTTGGCGTCCTTCCAGCCGTCCGAGACGAGCATGTACACGTCGTCCTGCATGCTGTCGGCCCAGTAAGTCATGAGATGCTGATAGACATCGTACTTGTCGATGAGCGGCACTTGGGCGAACACCTCGAGCAGGTCTTCCGAAATGGTCTCGATCAGCGCCTTGGGATGGTCGTGCTGTTTGATGCCTTTTAGGCGCCGGGTGTTGCCGGTGCGCCACTGATCGAACAGGTCGCGCACGGATTGCGTAAAGGTTACGAATTCGGGGTGGGCGAAGATCGTGGGTTTGATCCTCTCCGCCTCCAGCTTGAGCTGTCTGTAACCGGGCCGATCGCCAGAGGTAAACAGCACACCCTTGAGCGTGGGGCAGACTTGCCAATAAGCGGACAACCCTTCGACGTCGCGCTTCGGAATACCGCCCTTCAAGTGTGCCTCGATGTCTTGCGGGTCTTCGGGGTCGGTGCTGTCGATATAGCGCGGGATGTTGAGGTTATAGTCGTTTTTCGGATCGGCGATTTCTGCCAACGGCACCATGCGCGAATAGCGCCCGACCTCGATCTGCTTGTTGAAAACATCCACGATCTTGTGGATGTCCTGGTGGCGCAGGCGGTTCTTGTTGCCGTCCTTCATGAATCCCTTGGAGGCATCGATCATGAAAATGCCTTTGCGAGCCTGCGCGTGTTCCTTGTCCAATACGACTATGCAAGCGGGGATGCCGGTGCCGTAGAAAAGGTTGGGCGGCAGACCGATAATGCCCTTGATGATACCCTTCCTGACGAGGTTGCGGCGGATGTCGGCCTCGACGTTGCCGCGGAACAGCACGCCATGCGGCAGGATCACCGCGCCCTTGCCGGTGCTCTTCATGGACTTGAGGATGTGCAGCAGGTAGGCGTAGTCGCCGTTCTTCTTAGGCGGAATGCCGTCTTCGAAGCGGTTGAACTCGTCCTGCTCAGGATGCAAGCCGTTGCTCCACGCCTTATCCGAGAACGGTGGATTAGCCACCACGAAGTCGAAGGTCTTCAGGTTTGCGTTCTTTTTGAAGTGTGGCGCCGACAGGGTATTGGCCTGCCAGATTTCGGCCGTGGGGTTGTTGTGCAGGATCATGTTCATCCTAGCCATGCCCGCCGTGGCGTTATCTTTTTCCTGCCCGTAAATCGTGATGCCCTTCGGCGCTTCGTCGGCGGCCTTGAGCAACAGCGAGCCGGAGCCGCACGTGGGGTCATAGATCGTCTGGCTTTGATTCTTGGCGAAGCGAATACCGATGACCTTGGCGATGACGCGCGAGACCTCCGCCGGAGTGTAGAACTGCCCCTTGCTCTTACCCGATTCGGTGGCGAAGTGCCGCATCAGGTATTCGTAGGCATCGCCCAGGATATCGTCGCCCTCAGCGCGGTTGCGGCTGAAATCGAGGTCGGGGTTCTGGAAGATGGCGACGAGATTGCTGAGCCGGTCCACCATTTCCTTGCCCTTGCCCAGCTTGTCGTCGTCGTTGAAGCTGGCAAGGTCAATCACGCCCCTCAAACGGTTGGTTCCAGCGTCGGCAAGTTTGCCGATGATCTTATCCATCTTTTCGCCGATTTCCTTATTACCCTTGAGCGCGACCATGTCGGCAAAACCACCGCCCTTCGGCACTTCGATCAGCGTGTCTTTTTGACCGGCGTATTTGTCGGACACGTATTTGACGAAGAGCAGGACCAGCACATAGTCCTTGTACTGCGAGGCATCCATCCCGCCCCGAAGTTCGTCGCAGCTTTGCCAAAGAGAGCTATAGAGTTCGCTTTTCTTGATGGCCATCGGTTACTTGCCCTGTTTTGTGGCGTCTCTTTGCCGCAAATCCTGATCTCCGGCAGAATAGTTTTGCCTAAGAACAGCGAACCGTTGGCGCATGCTACCAGCGCTTGCCCTCCGCACTGACGGAGTGGAAGAGGAAGTATTCGTAGATGCGGTCGAGGGGTTGTCGCGCTCGGTGCTGGCCATGGGGTCGGCAATCTGCCATAGCTCTGCTTCGTAACCGATGTTGGTGCCGTTGCGGTTACCTATGTTCTTTTTGGTGACCTCCCCCCTTTTTTTAGCCATGTTCCTCCACGAACTAAGCTGCTACTTAATGGTTTTTTTATTGATATCTTTGTAAGACTAACAGCTTTCTGTATCCTCACCATAATACTCCACCCCCTGCAACCGTTCACCACAGTCTTTGATGTGGTTTTTAGCGCGCAATGCGTAACTATGTAGCCTCTTTTTTTCTCAATCAGAAATTGGCGGTAAAGCAGAAAGATTCGTGCGGGAGCCCGGCCGCGAATTGATGGATCTCGAGGCACATTTCGATGAAGCCTTCTTCGTAGTCAAAACTGTAAGCATCGGCCATGGTCTTAAGCAGGTGGATTTCGCGTGCGTCGAGCACCAGTTGTGTCTCCCCTGTTCCTTTGTCTTTTTCCAGGCGGCCCAGCTCGAAGCACGCGACGATATCAGCGAGATGGTATTCGCCGCCCTGGTAGTGATGCACGAGCAGGAAAGAATCTACTAAACGAGAAGGCAGGAAAGAATCTACTAAACGAGAAGGATCGCCGTCCGCGCTATAAACCCCCGGTTCGCGTTTCAAGTCGGCGTTCATAACTCTTCTATTATTTAGATGTGTCCGCGTCTATATCAAACCTTCGAATAGTTCGACCGCCACCAGCGTCTCCGGCTCCACGGCGCCTGCTTCCATCGGCAACACAATGAAGCAATTCGCCTTACTCATGGAACTTAAGATTCCCGACCCTTGTTCGCCGGTGCTGCGCACCACCAAACGCCCGTTGCTCTCGGTCTCCAGAATACCGCGCTGAAATTCCATGCGGCCCGGTGTTTTCTTTAAGCGAGAAACGCAGGGCACCATGATGCGCGGTGAACGGGTATCGGTTTGGCCCATCAACCGGCGCAATGCCGGCTGCACAAACTCGTAAAAGGTCACCATGACTGATACCGGATTGCCCGGCAGTCCAAAAAACACCGCGTTCGCTATCCGGCCGAAGGCCAACGGACGCCCCGGCTTCATCGCGATCTTCCAAAAATTGACCCGGCCCAGGCTCGCGAGCGTTTCTTTGATGAAATCGGCTTCGCCGACGGAAACGCCGCCGGAGGTGATGACGGCGTCGGCGGCCTGTGCCGCCTCCTTGAGCGCCCGCTCTAAGTCCTCGCGGCGATCGCGCACCACCCCCATGTCGGTGACATCGACGCCAAGCCGGGTCAGCATCGCATGCAGGGTATAGCGGTTACTGTCGTAAATATCGCCTTCGGCGAGCGCTTCGCCGGCGGAGCGCAATTCGTCGCCGGTAGAGAAGAACGCCACGCGCAGGCGGCGCTTCACGGTTATCTCCACGAACCCGAGCGATGCCAGCAGCCCCAATTCAGCGGGCAGGAGTTTTTTTCCCGCGGCGAGCACTATTCCGCCTTTCGCAATATCTTCTCCCGCCTGGCGCACGTTTTGGCCTGGACGGTTGCCGGACCCGATGCGTATGACATCGCCAACGCGTTCCGCACGCTCCTGCATAACGACGGTATCGGTTCCCGACGGCATTTTCGCCCCGGTCATGATGCGTACACAATCGCCGGGCCGGACAACACCGGTAAACGGCCGGCCGGCCCAGGCGGTGCCGATAACGCGCAGTTCACGGCTGCCGCTTTCCGCAAGATCCACCCCGGCGACCGCGTAGCCGTCCATGGCGGAATTGGTGTGCGCCGGGACATCGATGTGCGAATGGACATCTTCCGCCAGCACGCGCCCCAGGGCGCTGCGCACGGCCACACGCTCGATGCCGCTGATCGGCGTAATTTCGGAATCAATGCGGCGCAGCGCTTCGGTAACCGGTAACGAATTG
>DATGVQ010000090.1:0-19360 GCA_035300145.1 Acidiferrobacterales bacterium
CACCCGGTAAACGATGTCGGCGATAATCGGGCATTGTGCCATCATGGCATGTGTCGACTTTTGGCGGAAGGCGCTGCGCTTTTCCGCCCTACGTGCTAAAGAGAGTTCAAAGCTTTCGCGGTAGAGATAAACAAACGGAGAAAAGCTAATGTTTGGTAGTCCTGCCAGGCTTATCCTCACCATGGCTTTTATGCCGCTGGTACTACTGTTCCCAGCGAGGGCGAATGAGATTGAGCTTTTCGGGAGATCGGAAGTGGCTGTGGAGGTAAAACATCGTGCCCCGGCGCATAGGCGCACTTACGAATTTCGTCCGACACTCATACTGATCGATGACAGCGGCTGGACGCAAAAACTATTGATTGATGCCTCAACTTATAGCACGGAGATTCTCAGCCAATGCGGGATCGGCGTGCCGGCAATCAATTTAATCACTCTCAAAACTTCCGAAAAATACAAACACCCTGGCAGAAGTCAACGCGTCGATCTCGCCCGCAGTGTTTTCCCGGCGGCGAAACCCCTGGTTTTTTTTATTCGATCAGCCGGCGATGTAATGAATGATGCCTTTTCCTTCGGCAGATCGAACACCACGTCAGCCGAATTAAAAGACACGGTATGGGTGAAAAACGCACTTACCGATATTGCCGGTGTTGCCCTCGCCCATGAATTGGTTCATATACTTAGCAATAGTGGCGAGCATATAAACGAACCCAATAATCTGATGAATGAAGACGCGGATACGATCACGGTCAAGCTGAAGCCGGATCAGTGCAACAATATAATAAAGCGTGGCATAGAAAACGGTTTTTTGAACCGCAAGACTAATTAGACCGATACGCTTCCCTAGGTAGTAAATGAGATGAGGCTAATGCTGGCTATGGCTGCGTGCCCAGGCGATTTGTCCAAGCGGAACCTATTGCAGAATAAACGACTATACTTTGATAATGGAAAATTGAATATACACGTTTAAGCGATGGAAATGAGTATATTCGCGTACTACTCCAATTTATTGGTGCGTGAATTTGCTCTGCAACAGCAATTAAAATACACGGGGGCCGTATTATGATTACTTGTTTATTTCGCAGCAGTCTCGCCGGCGTCATGATGCTGTTAGTAACCCTGGCCACTTCGGCCGCGGCGGCCGATCTTCCCTGCGGCACCGCCAAGCTCGTGGTCCCGTGGCCGGCCGGCGGCGATACCGATATCATTTTCCGAGCCATTGTCGCCGCGGCAAATCGTGCCGGCGCAAAACCGCAACTCCAGGTGGTGAGTTCGGCGGGCCAAGGCGGAGTAAAAGGCTCTAAGGAGGTGCGTGGCGCAAAACCTGACGGTTGCACTCTCTTGGCCCTCCATGAAAGCGTATTCATTAGCCATCTCTCCGGCCGTGCCGATTTTACCTGGGACGCCTTCCAGCCGGTCGCGCTGATGACTTTTTCGCCTTCCGTCATTAGCGCGAACAACGCGACGCCTTTTAACGATATGAAGGGCTTGATTGCCGAAGCCAAGAAAAAACCCGAGACCGTCACCGCCGGTGTAACGCTCGGTTCCACCACTCAATTCATTTTCCTGCTGATCGAGGATGCCGCCGGTATTAAGTTAAAATATGTCCCCTACGATGGAACGCGCGAAAGAATAGCAGCGCTTTTGACGAAAAATATCCAGCTCGGCGACATAAGCATCATTGTCGCCAAACAGTACATTACCAAAGGCGCCATTAAGGCCCTTGCTATCGCCACCGAGGAGCGCGATCCTTCCCTACCGAATCTTCCGACGCTCAAGGAACAAGGAATTAATCTCATTTACGGAACAAATCGCGGCATCGTATTACCGAAGGGAGCCAAACCCGAGATTATCGCCCATTGGCAAGGTATTCTCGCGAAAGCGGCCAGAGACCCGTCGCTTAAGAAGTCGCTGGAAGGACAGGGCACTTACGTTTTGTTCCTGGGCAGCGCCGATTACACCGCGTTGCTGAAAAAAAATTACAGCGAGCATGAAAAAGTAGCTATAAGTATCGGCATGTTCAAAAAATAAATTTGACTGTGATTGGGGTATACGCGCGCGTGATGCTATCGCAACATCCCATCTTAAATAATCGCTAAATCAATATAGAGGCGAGCCGGACGATGTCCGGCAACGCGTCATTCGTCCATCACACCCCAGATTTTTACCTGCTCATGATCGATGGCGGAAGGCGGGCGTATCACTTTAAAACGCTCGATAATACCGTCCTCGCCGAACTCGCGCTCAACGGTAAGCAAGGTATTCACCCTGTATTCACACATGCCGGCGGCGGAAACCGCCTCGTCGCGCGCCACCGGCAACGCCGCAGCCAAGTCCGGAGCGCCGTAATGCGCAACGAAGTGATGGGCAAGGCGATCGATCACCTGCTCAAAATCCGTTTCGCTGATCTCACTGATGATGACCAGCGTGCTCCAACCAAAACTAACCGTGCCCAGAAACCCATGCGCAAAAGCTTGCAAGCGCTTTCCGGTCAATGCATTTGGATCGCAGTCCAGGAAAGCAAACGCGCCGGGCACGGCTAATTCTCCGGATTCAGCCGCGCGCTCATAGATCCGGGTATCGGAACCGTCAAGGCGCAAGGTACGAGGAAAAAGCATACAGATTGATCGAGTTACTTGCCTTTGCGCAACACTTCGGCGAGCTTACCGATCAATTCGTCGATTTGGCGTTTCTCAATAATCAGCGGCGGCGACAGCGCAATGATGTCGCCGGTCGTGCGAATCAATACACCCTGCTCGAAACAACGCACAAAGCAATCGAACGCGCGCGCGGAGGGTTTTCCGGGAATCGATTCCAGCTCAATACCGGCGACGAGGCCGAGGTTGCGGATGTCGATCACGTGCGGCAGGCCGCGTAGCGAGTGGACAGCGTCGGCGAAGTAATCGGCTAAATCGGCGGCGCGTTGAAACAATCCTTCTTCGGCATAAAGATCGAGCGTGGCAATGGCCGCCGCCGCCGCCAGCGGGTGTCCCGAATAAGTATACCCGTGGTAAAACTCGATGGTGTTTTCCGGCGCATTCATCAGCGCATCGTAAATGCCCTGGCGCACAATCACCGCACCCATCGGTACCGTGCCGTTGGTAATGCCTTTGGCGCAGGTAATCACGTCGGGAACGATATTGAAATAGTCGCTGGCAAACGCGCTACCCAAGCGCCCAAAACCGGTAATCACTTCATCGAAGATCAGCAGCAACCCGTATTTGTCACAAATCTGGCGTAGCCGCTGCAAATAACCTTTGGGCGGCACCAGCACGCCGGTTGACCCGGCCACGGGCTCGATAATAACGGCGGCGATCGTGGAGGCGTCGTGCAGCGTGATAATCCGCTCCTCCAGTTCGTCGGCAAGATGCGCTCCCCATGCCGGCTGATTCCGGCTGAAGGCATTATGCTCCAGGCTGTGCGTGTGCTTAAGATGATCGATGCCCATTAACAAATTCCCGAAGGCCTTGCGGTTGGGAGCAATGCCGCCTACGGAGGTGCCGCCGAAACCGACGCCGTGGTAGGCGCGCTCACGCCCGATGAAGCGTTGCCGCTGGCCTTCGCCGCGGGCGCGATGATAAGCGAGGGCGATTTTTAAGGCCGTGTCCACCGCTTCGGACCCGGAGTTGGTGAAAAATACAGAATCGAGATCGCCCGGCGCCATCGCCGCCAGGCGCTCGGCGGCGGCGAACGCGGCGGGATGCCCCATTTGAAATGTCGGGGCAAAATCCATAGCTTCCGCCTGGCTTTGGATTGCGCGCACGATTTTTTCGCGACAATGCCCGGCGTTCACGCACCAAAGTCCCGCGGTACCGTCGAGGATGGTGCGTCCATCGTCAGTGGTATAGTGCATATCCTTGGCCGCGACCAACATCCGTGGCGCCGATTTAAATTGCCGGTTGGCGGTAAACGGCATCCAAAAAGCGTTTAAATTATCGCGAGATATATCCATACCCAGGTATAAAAGAGAATTGTGGAGAAGCTGCGAATAATACTACAACATGCTGCGAACCGTTACATCGGCGCAGGGGCTGCGAGCGGAGGCTAAAACCGCCCGCCGTTTGACAAGCTCGATGGTTTTAGAAACCATGTAAGCCTTAAATAATGTGCCTGTTGGGCACCTAATTATGTTTCACTATGCTTGGTGATGGTATGACGAATAGAAAAATTCACTGGGATCAGGTCTACACGAACAAATCCCCGCTTGAAGTAAGCTGGTACCAAAGTGAACCGGCGGTCTCCCTGAAGCTCATCCACAATGCCCGGCTTGCGAAGGACGCGCCGATCATCGACGTCGGCGGCGGTGCTTCTGTTCTAGTCGATCGCCTCAGCGATGAAGGCTTTCAGCATTTGGCTGTCCTCGATATCTCCGGCAAGGCCCTTGCTTATACAAAAGAGCGGCTAGGCCATAAGGCGCAAGAGGTGGAGTGGTATGAGGCCGATATCACCAAGTTTATCGCACCGCATGCGTTTACGCTTTGGCATGATCGCGCGGTTTTTCATTTTCTGACTGATCCAGCCGACCGAGGAAAGTATGTAGAGGTGCTCAAACAAACGTTAACGCCGGGCGGTCATTTAATTATCGCTGCATTCGCCATCGGCGGGCCGACCAAGTGCAGCGGCCTTGATATCGTACAGTACGATTCCGACAAATTGGGCGCGGAGTTGGGAGAGGAGTTTCTGCTGGTGGAGCAAACCCAAGAAATGCATATCACGCCGACTGGCAAGGAACAGAAATTCGGCTATTTCCGATTGATCAGGCAAGGCCGGAACGGAAGAACCTAACAGACACTTGTAGCCGGTGAATCCGGATAATATCTACTTAAGGAAGCTTTGATCAAGTTTATTGCTGTCAGATTCCGCGCTCGGAATGACAAATACGACTTAATAGAGCTTTCTTAATGGAAATAAATGCTTAAAACCAGGTTTAGTTTGACAAGCACCACCGTTTTAGAAACCATGTAGACGTTAAAATAACGACTTCGATTAAGGAGTCTGCTTTTATTTGGCCCAATGACAGCACGCTTTACTTTGGCATGAAGTTACATAAATGAATTTTATGGAGAAATAGCAATGAAGATTTCCATGTACCAAGCATCCGTACCGACGTTTATCCGCATGTTGAATAACCTCGCCGCCATTCTCGAAAAGGGCGCGGCACACGCCGAAACCAAGAAAATCGACCCGGCGGTGTTGGTCAATAGCCGTCTATACCCCGATATGCTTCCTCTGGCGCAACAAATTCAGATTGCCTCAGACGGGGCGAAGGGCAGCACCGCGCGGCTGGCGGGGCTCGATGCGCCCAAGTTCGAGGATAATGAGAAAACCTTTCCCGAGCTAATCGCCCGTACCCAAAAAACGATCTCTTATCTCAACACGCTGAAGCCTGAGCAGATTGACGGTTCGGAGGAGAGAACGATCACTTTGCAGATGCGAAGCGGCACCCAGACCTTTCAGGGTATGCCGTATCTCTTAAATGTTGCTTTGCCCAATTTCTACTTCCACGTCACGACCGCGTACGACATCCTTCGGCACTGCGGCGTCGAACTCGGCAAACGCGATTTTCTTGGGAAATCTTAACTGACTGCGTCAGTAAGGCAGTTCATTTTCTTAAAGGGAGGTTTTATGAAATCGATATTGCGTTTCACCAGCCTGGCGTTGTTTGGCGTCTTGTTTGCCGGGATGGCTGACAATGCTTTCCCCCAGGCCTATCCGAATAAGCCGGTGCGTATCATCGTACCGTTTCCAGCGGGTGGCTCCGCGGATACGCTAGCCCGCACTATCGGGCAAAAGCTCACCGAAAGCTTCGGGCAACAGGTATTGATCGACAACCGCCCCGGGGCCGGGGGCAATATCGGCACGGACGCGGCCGCTAAATCCGCGCCTGACGGGTATACCCTCCTCATGACGCCGAGCTCTATCATCAGCAATCCGAGCCTCTATAGTAAGCTATCCTACGATCCGATGAAGGACCTCATGCCGGTGACCGAGGTCGCGTGGACGCCGAATATCCTGGTCGTGCATCCTTCGGTGCCGGCCAACTCGGTCAAGGAGTTGATCGCCTTGGCCAAATCCAAGCCGGGCCAGCTCAGTTATGCCTCCGGCGGCAATGGCGCCACCAACCACCTCGCCGGCGAATTGTTCAAAAGCATGACCGGAATCGATATGGTGCATATCCCGTACAAAGGCAATCCTGTCGCGGTGCTCGACGTCTTGAACGGACAGGTGGGAGTGATGTTCGATTTCATGATTACGTCGCTGCCGCACGTCAAAGCCGGCAAATTAAGGGCCCTGGCTGTGACCGGCGCGAAACGTTCACCGCAACTGCCGGACTTGCCCACCGTGGCCGAGGCCGGTGTGCCCGGCTTCGAGGCCGGCACCTGGTTCGCTGTGCTCGCGCCTGCCGGTACCCCGGCGGCAATTGTGAAGCAATTGAACAATGAAATCGTCAAGATTCTCAATCTGCCGGATGTCAAGGAACGTCTCTACCAACTGGGGGCCGAACCGCGCAGTGGTACGCCGGAGCAACTCGCCACGCTCATGAAACAGGACATGGCGAAATGGGCGAAGGTGATTAAGGATGCCAACATACACATCGATTAATCCCCTTACCCTGTTTATGGCCGCCGGGTCGTCAGCGTGCGCCGGCGGCGTTTCTTAAGGGGCGGCATTCATAACACACCTTCCTCAAGGCAGCTAAATGATTCCTTTTGACTGGCAATTTCCTTATCCCTCCCAGCGCATGCCGGTATTGGCCCGGAACGTGGTCGCCACCTCGCAGCCGTTGGCAGCGCAAGCCGGTGTGCGCATGCTGTTAAAGGGAGGGAACGCCGTCGATGCGGCACTGGCCACCGCCATCGCGCTCACCGTGCTCGAACCCGTGAGCAATGGTATCGGCAGCGACGCGTTCGCGATTATTTGGGACGGACAGAAACTGCATGGTCTTAATGGCTCCGGCCGCTCTCCGGCCGCGTGGAGTCCGGCGCGCTTTGCCGGGTTGGATGTTATGCCCGCGACCGGGTGGGACAGCGTTACGGTACCGGGTGCGGTCTCGGCGTGGGTGATGCTTTCAGAGAAATTCGGCAAGCTGCCGTTTGCCGAGTTGTTTGCGCCCGCCATTGACTATGCCGCCAACGGATTCCGCGTCTCCCCCACTATCGCCCGCCAATGGGCCAACCAAATCCCTACTTTCAAGGGGGCCCCGGGTTTTGCCGACGCGTTCATGCCTCAGGGCCGTGCGCCGGCACCCGGCGAGCAGTTCGCGTTCCCGGACCAGGCAAAGACCTTAATGCGCATCGCCGAAACCCGCGGCGAGGCTTTTTACCGCGGCGAGCTGGCGGAAAAAATAGCGGCCTATGCAACGAGCTGCGGTGGCGCGATGACCGTGCAGGATCTCGCGCGGCACCAGGCGGATTGGGTGGAACCCATTAGCCATCCCTACCGCGATTTCAGGTTGCATGAACTTCCTCCCAACGGCCAGGGGCTGGCGGCGTTGATTGCGTTGGGCATTCTTGAATACTGCCATCTCTACGACCACGCGGTGGATTCCGCCGACAGCCTGCATCTTCAAATTGAAGCGATGAAGCTCGCGTTTGCCGACGTCTATCAACATGTCGCGGATCCCGCCGGCATGCGTTTTAATGCGGCGGATTTTCTGGACAGCGGCTATCTTAAGCGGAGAACAAAGCGGATCAATATGAAACAAGCGCAGTATCCGCGCCATGGCGTCCCCAAAAACGAGGGGACCGTGTATTTAACCGCCGCCGATGCGGCCGGCATGATGGTCTCTTATATTCAATCGAACTATAAAGGATTCGGCTCCGGCGTCGTGGTCCCCGGCACCGGCATCAGCCTGCAAAACCGCGGCTCCGGCTTCAGCCTGCAACCCGGCCACGCCAATGTAGTTGCCGGCGGAAAGCGCCCGTTCCATACCATTATCCCGGCGTTTGTTACCCGGCAAGGCCGGCCGGTCATGAGTTTCGGCGTCATGGGCGGGACCATGCAGCCGCAGGGCCATCTGCAAATGATGGTGCGTTTCGCCGACTATCAGCAAAACCCACAGGCCGCTTCTGATGCACCGCGCTGGCGGCTTGATGAAGGATCAAACGTGATGGTGGAACCGGGCTTCGCGCCGGACGTGCTGAAAGAACTCAGCCGGCGCGGACATCGCATTATGCTGATGGAAAAAGACCATACCGAATTCGGCAGCGCGCAACTTATTTACAACATGCAGCCGGGTTATCTGGCGGCGTCGGATCACCGCCGGGATGGTCAGGCGGTGGGGTTTTAAAAAATAATTTAACGATTCCTTTAATTCGACTGTTGTATGAATTAAAATTTTTTGCTAAAAATTTTAAAATGACAAACAACTCTAACCTTCCGGAGAAAACAATCATGGATCAAAAAATCATCGATCTTTACGATAGGTACACCCACGAGCCGCTCGACCGTCGCGTGTTCCTGACGCGGCTGGCCGAGATGACGGGAAGCGTGACGGCGGCGCTGTCCCTGGTACCGCTGCTTGAGGCCAACCAGGCGCGCGCCGCGATGGTGCCGGCCGACGACCAACGGCTCGAGGCCGGCCACCTCACCTATCCGGGGGCCGCGGGCGACATCAAAGCCTATATGGCGCGCCCCAAAGGCGCTTCGAAGCTGCCGGCCGTGATCGTCATCCACGAGAACCGCGGTCTCAACGCCCATATCGAGGACGTTACGCGGCGCGTGGCGCTGGCAGGATTCCTCGCGCTCAGTCCGGATCTCCTGTCGCCGATGGGGGGCACGCCCGCGAACGAGGACACCGCGCGCGACATGATCGCTAAGCTCGACGCCAAGCAGACCGTCCAAAACCTGGTTGCCACTGTCGCCTTCCTCAAAAAACATCCGAATTCCAATAAGAAAGTCGGCGTCATGGGCTTTTGCTGGGGCGGCGGCATGGTGAACGAGCTGGCGGTCAACGCGCCTGACCTCGATGCCGCCGTGGCCTATTACGGCCGGCAGCCGAAGGCGGCGGACGTGAATAAGATCAAAGCGCCGCTGCTTCTGCACTATGCCGGACTGGACACGCGCATCAACGAAGGCATCCCAGGGTTCGAAGACGCATTGAAAAAGGCGAACAAGAAATACACCCTCTATATTTACCAAGGCGCCAATCACGCCTTTAATAACGACACGTCGGAGGCGCGCTACCACAAGCAGGCGGCCGAACTGGCGTGGTCGCGCACCATCGCCTTTCTCAAGGGAAACCTGTAAGTACGCCGCGGCGCAAGGCCCGTCAAGCCTCCGCCGATCTGAGCGGTAATTAATGCCCTCTATGAGTTAGGCATGATCGGCTCCTGTCAGGAATTCGGTCAGGAGTTGCAGTTTCTATAGGATTTAAAACGGGTCGCGATTAGGCGCGGTCAGCGTGGCCCACAGGTACGATGGGCAAATAGTCCTTCCGTGGACTATTCACATAAGAACAACAGCGTTCAACTAGTCTCTATCGTGGTTTCTATCATGGTCATCGTGGTTTATATCACGGTCTCTATCGCTACTGCCGCTGCTCGTGAAAATCGGAGCCGGGTTCAAGGTCGCGCCCCGCAACGGTTGTATCACCTTAAAGCCCGCCGGTGCGATTGGCAGCGGCTGCAACAACCTGATGCGATTCAGCTGCGTATCAACGGTTCGGCCAGGCAGTGACGCAAGGTAGCGAACCACGACTTCCGTTCCATCCAACGGTGAGCCGTCGGTGTCCTTCAAAACCGTGATGTTTGTCGCAGGCAGCACGTTGATCAGGTGAGAATCCCTAGCGTACCAGTAGGACGCGTAGGTGTAGTTTTTCCTGACATCCAACGGCACGCCATTTACCCGGATACTCGACGCACGGAAGTTGAGCGGCTGATAGGGGTCGATATCCATCGTGACGCCACTGAAGTTGAACAACCAACCGCCAGTCCACTTCGAGACATCCGGGTTGAGCGAGCCATCGGCTGCGTTTTCAATCTGATTCTTAAGTTGCTGACCTATGATTGTGCCTTTTGCAATCTGAGGTCCGATGGCTACGAAGTGGTACAGGTCCGCAAGCGTGATCGGACCGGCGGCAAGTTGCGTACCGTAGCGGAACCCGCGAATGGCGCCGACGTCGGCGCCGGTCATCGCGCGGAACGCGTCGGTGAGAAAGTCATGCGAGGATCCCTCGATGACGGCCGGCATATCTTCATCCGAGAAGTTCGACCGATAGAGGGGCTTCGTGGTGTAGCCGACCACTGTGTCGATGGGACGTTTCAGTAGCGACCCGTTCAACGGGTTGACCTGATGAGTAAAATCCGGGCCACTCACGAAGGTCTTACGGACCTCCTCTACTTTTCGCGCGATCGCCCGATCCTCTTCGATTTCGTCCGTAATGATATGGGCCCTCCATCTCCATTGGGCGACATGGCGGTCCTCTAGCTTCAACGTTATTTCTCCGATCATCGTCCCGTCTTCTCCCTCTTCGACAATAATCGTCTTTCCGCCGGTCTGGGGACTGGTCACCACCACCGCTTTCCGGGTCCTCTCATGCATATCGGACGACAGTATGACGTCGATGCCCGGTTGGAGCTCGGCAAGCCGGATGTTGTTGGCAAGACCGAGCTCAGATATCATGACAATGAGGTCCACATGTTCGACATCGCGTAACACGGGCACGAAATGCTTGACCTCGCTGTCACCGCCGGTAAACTTAAAGCCCTTGGTCACTGTTGTGCCCACGACCTGGGGGCCGCGGTTGTTGGTAAATCCGAGCACGCCAATTTTGAGCTCGCCGACCTGCTTGATTAAATATGGCGGCATCACGAGTTGGCCGGCCTTAGCGGGGAAAGGTGTCGAAGGGTCCTCCGCAAGCGTCGAGTAGTACGCATTCGCGGCGATCGCGTTCCATGGGGCCTTTGCCGGATGATTGACAAACAGTTCGAGGAAACGTTGTGTGCCGTACACGTAATCCCAATTACCCGGGGCAAAAGCATCAATACCAAACTCGTTCACGACATCGACGATCGCCTGACCGCGTGTGTAGAGGACTTCGGCCGAACCCTGGACCGTGTCCCCGGTATTGAACAACAGTGTTCGCCCCTTCTCGTTCTTGTGGCGGATCAGCTCGATTTTTTTGAAAACGCGGGCGAGACCGCCCTCCATATGCCCCGAGCTGTCGCTTCGCACGTTCTTCCTCGGCATCAAGTGGCCGTGGAGGTCGCCTATATGAATGAGAGTGATCTCGTCGTGTTCGGCGGATATAGCAGGTACCGCAAACGCTATCCCAACTAAAGCGACAGCAAAGCTAATACCAACGCAACGCTTGTGCCCAATCATAAATATCTCCCCAAATCGCTATACTAGATTAAGACCTTGCGGCCGTTTACGGGCGATGGCTTGGTCTGTACGTGGTGTAAAGGCACAGAACAAATAAACAAGCCAATCACTTGCCTGGTGTATAGAACCTCCGCAGATTTTTCTTGTTTTTCAACTGCAGGTGTGCAGGTGGAAGTATAGGCAAGATTTTGCGTACCGCTTTGGCGCCCCTGGCGAAAACCAAGTAGTTACTTAGTCCGCTCCCGACAAGTGGCTGGGCTTACGCGACTGACGGATGGGCTTGCTTACAGGGCGATCGGAAGGAATAAGACCATAAGGCGCTTTGCAAACTTATTTGAAGTGCCCGTACTCTTTGATATGCCGCCTCCGTTTGCCAGCAACGGTACTGGGAGCACGCCACCTGCGACAAGAGGGACCTTCGTAGGTACATCGACTACATCCATCGTAACCCAGTCAAACACGGGTATGTTAAGACGGACAATTTGGAGAATAATAATGATACTATTGGGTGCGTGGAACGCACCCCAACGCTTACTAGGCTAGCGAATAAGAGTAAGGCAGCGCCCTGTTCGCCTGCGGACAAGGTGCTTTCACTACCACAGTCAACCATAAGGAGGAGAATCATGTTATTGAAATCCATAGCTCAGGCGGCCGTGGCCGCGATCCTTGCAGTGTTTGCCTGGGGGGCGGCGGCACAAACGCCCGCTCCGCCGGCACCAGGGCCCATCTTCTACGGTGCGCCGATTTCCCTGGACAACGCGAAAAAAGCGGCGGCGGTGGCCTCCGCCGAGGCGCGCAAAAACCATTGGGCCATGGCGCTGGCCGTCACCGACCCTGCCGGCGACCTCGTGTATTTTGAAAAGATCGACGGCACGCAGACCGCGAGCGTCAACATCGCCATCGCCAAGTCGCGCTCGGCTGCGATCTTCAAGCGGGCGACCAAGGTGATGTTCGACGACCTGGCGTCCGGCGGGGGCGGCCTCCGTTTCCTGGCCCTGGAAGGCGCGGTACCGGTCGAAGGCGGCGTTCCGATCGTGATGGATGGCAAGATCGTCGGCGCCATCGGCGCATCCGGCGGCACCGGCCAGCAGGACGGCATCACCGCCAAGGCGGGCGCCGAAGCGCTGAAATAACTGTTCAGCTTTACGGTGAAAAGGGCCGCATCGCGGCCCTTTTTTCTTGGCACGAATATCGGTGCCGCCAACTCACAACAGAGCAGTTTCCCCTGTGAGTAACCGGACAAGGGCGCCGGTCAAAGAAGCGGGGTCATGGCCGGCACGCGGGAGCACTGCGGGTCAGAAACCCGGAACCGCGCTGTTCACACCCCGATAGCGCGAAGTACGGCGTCGGGTATCCATAAAAAGCTCACCTTGGTCGCCGACGTCACCGTGTATTTGCGCGGCTTAAGGAACGCAATCGGGTTAGCGGCCTGCACGCTGCCGCCCTCTATCGTCATTGTCCGACCGTCTTCCGCGGTCAGGGTCAACTTGCCCTCAAGCAGGTAAAGATTCCAATGGTCGGTCATACCGTGCTCAAGCAGGCGTGCGCGGGCGGGGGCGGTATAGATCAACGTCTTCGACGCAAGCAATTCCAAACTTTGGCGATCGAGTTCGTGAAAGGGCGTGAACCGGCTCAAATCGCCGGGTATAACCAGACGGCGCGGATTCTCCTGGTAACTATCGATGTGCTTGAAGCTTCGCCCGGTATATAACTCGTCGAGGGAAGCGGCAGACAGGTAGAGCGTGCGCCGCGCTTCTTTCCGTTGCTCAACATGTGGCTTTTCCACAATCGGAGGCGCGCTTGTGCGCCGCGCTTCTTTCTGTTGCCCAGCATGTGGCTTTTCTACAACGGGAGGCGCGCCAGGGCCTTCCCTGGCATACGGCTTTTCGAGGTTGTCGCCCGCCGCGCGCGTCTCACCATAAAAATCCGTCATACCCGCGCTCGGCTCGCCCGGGGCTGTGGCATCGACGACGGCAAGCTCCCCCGGCCGTCGCTTGTCTTTGCGAACGATGCTGACACGTAACTTCTCTTCCAGAGCGTCCATCGTCGGCGTATTTCGTTCGGACAAGGACAGGCCCGCGATGAGATTAATCACCTCGATAACCGGGGTGGCCGCGTCTCCATCCTCTTCGACGCGACCGAGGCAATGCAGGTATTGGTTGAGCATCCGCCCGCGATCGAACAACACGGGGCAGTAGAACCGGACCGGCGCCTCTTTAGTGCGATATTGGAGCAGGAGCTCCAGCCCGCGATAAATGCTTTTCTCTTGATTTTTCTTCTGGAACGCCGTAAACGGAGCGTCCACGACGCCGGTGGGATAAAGCCGGCGCACCGCTCTGTCTTCGAGAAACAGGGTCACCAGTCCCCACGGCTGCGGCTTACGGGCCGGGTAAACGAACCCGATGCGGATAGATTCCGTCTCGTCGTCGCGCAAATACGACTCCAGGAGCCGCAGGTTATGCGTCTTGAACACGGAGGTGAGTTCGGCGTCGAGACAACACCGCTTTTGCTCGTCGTAAACCCCGAGCTCGCCGTCCTTCGTCAGCACATACAGACCGCGTGGGTCCGATAAGAAATCTATGCGCACTGTTTGTCTCTTTTGTTGAGTTACATACCCCTATTTTGTATTACATTACCCCTATTCTGCTAGAGACGCCTGCCCACTGCAAGAACTCGTTGGCCTGCGCCGCTCCCGGCACCGACGCTACCGCCATGATATCCTATGGGTCTTGAAAATGATGGGTTACGCTAACGCTTCATCCATCCTACCGGCTTATGAGACAGGGCGCTCATGCACGAAGAAACCGTTATTTAGGTTTGTGCTTTTCCTGGTAATTATTTCTCGCAACCTGCTTGCTTAGACTAGAGTTAATCTATCGCAAGCCTCGAAAAAAAGGGGGGATAACCCCGCGAACTAGATCGAAGTGGTTACTACACCGTCAGGCGGCGGACATCGAGTCTGAGGTACCCGCTTCCTTTCCTTTACGTGACGAAAACCGATGCGATCCAATACATATCAGCGCATTTGGCGCACTGTGCACCGGATCCCTCACGGCCGTGTGGCCACCTACGGCCAAATCGCGCTGATCGCCGGCTACCCGCGTCACGCCCGCCTGGTCGGCTACGCACTGCACCACACACCGGATCGCCTTGATATTCCATGGCATCGTGTCATCAACGCGCGTGGCGAGATCTCGTTTCCCAAGGGCAGTAGCCACTATGAAATGCAGTTGAATCGGTTACTCGAAGAGGGCGTGGAGTTCGTTCGTGATCGCGTGGACCTGGATCGCTACGGTTGGCGGTCCAGCACGCGTAGCCGGGCAAGGCGCGAAGCGTAACCCGGGTCTACCGCCGCACATCGGCTCATCGCTTCCGGCTCGCCGCCAAAAAAAAGGTGTCAAGTTAAGCTACCCTCGATTTCCTTCTTTACGTGAGAAACGAATTTGCAATCCAACCAGGTTCTTCAGTTCCTTGACATTGATTTCCCATGGTTCAATATTAAATGGTGTCTCACGCATCGTTGAATGAAGGTTGTCAGCTATCAGTTTATTGGGAGGGCTTATATGCTTTGCTCCATGCTAAGAAAACAAAGACGGTTACCGCTCATTGCAGTCGCGCTGTTACTGGTTGGCTGCGCCACCGCGCCAAAAAACGCGGAAGAGTTCCGGCAAGCGATGCGCAGTAGTCCGTTTAAAAAGGTGGAAAGTTTTGAAGTCGCGCGTCCGTTCCAGGACGTGTCGTCGACGCTCCGAAAGAAGGGCAACGAGTGCCTGGCTCGTACTGTCAGATGGACCGCAACATCCGCAAAATACTTCAACACACGGTCGGGCGTTAATACCTACAAGCCCACCTTCGTCGCCAACGCCAACAGGGCGGAACTTCATGTCCAGTTAAAGCGGAGCGCCGTGGTCGAGGTAGGGAGCCCGCCCGATGGCTTTTATCGCGTCGTGCTCGACGCTACCCCGATGGCGAAGGATCGAACCCGAATCGACATGTATGCCCTGTCCATAGACGACAATCTAATCCGAAAGGCGATGCGCGGGTGGGTTCAGGGTGATAATCTTGGCTGTCCGGATTTGTGACGTGATGGGCCCACCTTTTCGTCTGGTTTGCTCATTGTCGCTGCTTGTTGCAGTCGCCGGCTGCTCCAATCTTAAGACTTATCCGAATACCGCGGATAAAAATTTACAGGTTCAAACCAAGCTGTCCGGATCATTCCTTACAGGAGTGGAGGCATTTCTTCATATTCATCGTTTGAAGGACAGCTGCTCCGGCGACTATCTCGGCACCGTCGAGTTGAAAAACGGTCTGACCCAAGTCGGTATCGCGCCCGGCCAGCCCACCTACCTCGCATTCGCCTTCAATACCTCCGCGAGGCTTGGCGGCAGCTTCGGAACGACTTCCTACACCACGATCTTGACGCCCCGAGCCGGCGGTCAATACACGGCAGACGTCAGTTACGCCGACCGTATTTACAACGTGAGCATCCGCGAGGTCGGGCCTCGCGGCGCACCTGGACGCGAGCTCGAACGTAGGACGAGGGACTGCCCAAAAACGGAATGAGCCCGTTTCCCTGCGAATGAATTTGCGCACAGCCAAACTCTTTAGTCCATCTTGGTTTTCTGTTTGCGCGGTTTTTGATGCGGCTGTTTGGGTTCCGGATGGACCGCAATGGGGTCGCTAGCGGGAAAGGTTTCCTTAAGGGCCTCGTCCAGTCTCTGCTCTAGCTCAACATCAGCATAGTTCTTTTTCTTACTCTTTATTACCCTTGCCTGGTTCACTGTGAATACCCGCTCCTGATTGCTTCCTCACTGATCACGCTCCGTGACGTTGTGGCCGCTCAAGTCAACACCCTTGGCTCGCGGCGCGATTGGTTGAATCAACCAGTATACGAAAAGTTATCGATTCACTCGTCAGCCTTTTGGCTTGCATCAGCCGGGGAACTATTGAAGGCTGCGGATCAAAGAAAACGTACATGTCTAACAATCGTATCGAGCAACAAATGCTGCTAACGCGTCGATAGCTGGACTACTTGTTGAGTGGAAGCGCCCCCTACACTTGCTCGTAACGCATGAATGTTTCCTGTCAATAATACGCTCGAGCGTTCCGCCAGATTAACCGTGAAGAAATAACCGCCTCCGGCAATGAAATGTCTGGCTGGCCATGACATCATGATATCCTATGAGTCTTAAAAGCGATAGGTTACGCTAACGCTTCACCCATGCTGCGGGCTGAGCTCGGGCAGGCACCGCGACAGCGAGGAAGTACCCTAGGGCCGGTCGACGACCGGAGGAGCGCTCACAATGAAGGCTTACTGGATCACACCGGGCCCCGGCGGCACGAAGGTCGAACTGCGCGAGACGGCCACCCCCGAACCCAAGGCCGGAGAGATCCTCGTCCGGGTCCGGGCCGCCGCGTTGAACCGCGGCGAGCTGTTGGGAGGGAAGGCGGGCGCCTCCGCCAAACCCGGCGGCGGCGACTGCTCGGGTGACGTGGTGAAGGTCGGCGACGGCGTCGCCGGTATCTCGACGGGCGATCGCGTGATGGGGCGCTGCGGCGGCGGCTTTGCCGAGTACGCCCTCATCGATGCGCGGGAGGCCATGCCCGTGCCCGCGCAGCTCTCGTTTGAACAGGCGGCGGCGATGCCGCTGGTCTTTCTCGTGGTCTACGACATGCTGGTCGCGCAGGGCTGTCTCACGGCGGGACAGTGGCTGCTCGTGACCGGTGTCTCGTCGGGCGTCGGGGTCGCCGCGCTCCAGACCGCAAAGGTGCTGGGCGCACGCGTCATCGGCACCTCCGGTTCCGGCGAGAAGCTGGCCAGGCTCCAGGGGCTCGGACTCGACCTGGGCATCCGGACGCGGACCGGTGATTTCTACCACGCCGTGATGAAGGCCACCGAGAACCAGGGCGTAAACCTCGTGGTCAACACCGTGGGCGGGTCGGTTTTTCCCGAGTGCATCCGGGTGCTGGCCTTCGAGGGCCGGCTCGCGACGGTGGGGCACCTCGACCGGGTGCTGACGAGCACGCTCGACCTCGAGGCCCTGCACGGTAAACGCCTCACGCTGTTCGGCGTGAGCAACCGCCTCCGCAGCGCCGCCCAGCGCGCCGAGACGGTTCGCGGCTTCGTCAGGGACCTCTTGCCTTATGTGGAGGACGGGCGCCTGCGTCCGCTGGTCGACAAGGTGTACGGATTCGAGGATCTGCCGGCGGCGATCAAGTTCATGGAGACCGACGCTCAGGTCGGCAAGATCGTCGTACGCGCGCTCACGACGTAGCCGGGGCGCGAGGCGATGCCGAAGGCGCGTCGGGTACCTCAGTCGGACATCAGAAAAACCGAACCGCATAAATCGGCGGCAGCGTAGTGGAGATTTCCTGCCACGCCTCGCCGCCGTTCTCGGAGGCCCACAGCCCGCCGGTGGTCGAGCCCATCATCAGTGTCTGCCCGTTATCCGCGACCGCAAGGCTGTGGCGGTAGATGAGGTCGTAGCAGTGCTTCTGCGGCAGCCCCGCGCGCAGCACGTCGAACGATTTTCCGCCGTCCCGGGTTCGCGTGACCGATAGCGCGGCATCGACAGGAATGCGCTTCTGATCGGCCGCCGCGGGCACGAACCAGGCTGTATCCGGGTCATGCGGATGCACGGCAACGGCAAAGCCGAAGTCGGACGGTGGCCCCTTCTTCTCGATCCCGATTTGTTGCCAGAACTTGCCCGCGTCGGTCGAACGCCAGATGCCGTTGTGGTGCTGGCACCAGAGCACGTCGGGAGCGGCGGCGCATTGCGCGATGCTATGCGGGTCCTGGATGTTCTGGTCGTCGGCGCGCTCGGGCGGCATGTAGTTCGCGCGCATGCCGGCTGCGCTGAGCGACCAGCTCGCGCCGCCGTCGCGAGTAACCCACGCGCCGCCGCACGAGATGCCCACCAGCACGCGACGGCTGTCCCGCGGATCGACGCAGATGGAGTGGATCCCGGGCGCCTCGTTCCCGCCGCCGACCCATTCGCGTCGTTCAGGCACCTCCCAGAGCGAGCTGACTAGCTCCCACGAGTCGCCGCGATCGCGCGAGCGGAACAGTCCGCCAGGCAGCGTGCCCGCCCAAAGTACGCCGGGCTCGCCCGTGCCGCCTGCCGCCAACGACCAGATCATTAACAGCTTCCACGCGACATCGTCCTTGCGATTCTCGGGCTGCGGCGGGTACGCAGGCACGGCGATTTCAGTCCAGGCGTCCGCGCCCTTGTCCCGCCGGTGGAGCTTGACGCCGAAATGACCGAGATTGAGCGCGGCGTAGAGGGTGTCGTCGCGCCGGTCGAACAGCACCATCACGACGGGATCGCCGGCGAAACTGTGCCGTCCGATGATCCAGCTTCCATTCTGGCGGGCCAGCTCGAACAAGCCCTTGCGCGTAGCAACCAATGCGTGAGTGTCGATGATCAGCCTCCTGATAAAGCCTGCAGCACATAGATCTGGCTGCCCGCGTCGAGCGCCGTGTCGAGTTTGACGCGATCTCTTACACGAAGCCCGTCAATGAAGATGACGACGTTGGAGCGCAGATGGCCCTGCTCGTCGAGGATATACCCGCGCAGCCGTGAATTTACCTGGAATCCGGTTTCGAGCGCGTCGCGAAGCCTCGTGGCCGAAGTTTCAATCTCGGGCACTTCCGTGAAGCGCGCCAGTTGCTGGGTGAAGATCAGCTTGGCCATGATCGGAAATTATATAACAAGCATAGGATGCATTCCACGATGTGCATGGATGCACAAGTGCCGCGATAGACATGGATGTCGAGAGCGGCCGCACCCTCTCTAATAAAACATAAGCCCGCGTAGGATGGGTGAAGCGCAGCGTAACCCATCACCCTTCTTCAAACTGATCCGGATCATCCAACCCCGTTCCCGCCCAATCCCGCGGATAGAGCCCAAGCCGCACATAACGGTGAAACGTCGAGTAAGGCCAATCGATAACTTGTTTAACATGACCATGTTTTACGGGATTGTAATGGACGTAATCCACATGTCTTAGCCAATCGGTTCCATCGCGCAAGGCATGC
>DATGVQ010000091.1:0-1981 GCA_035300145.1 Acidiferrobacterales bacterium
CAGGTGTCATTGCCGTGCCTGGACCGGGTCGATCTCGTCTTGCTGCAGGCGGACCCGACCGACCCGCTGGCGGGCATCGAGCGCCTGCTGCGCGGGCTGATCAACAGGGTGGAGACGGATGTTGCCACGCGCCAGACCTTCCAGATCATAACCTTCAAGTGCGAATATGTCGGCGAATTGCAGCGCGAACTCGAGCTGCAGATCACGCACCATCGCGAGTTCGTGTCGAAGCTGACCCAGGCCTATCACCGCGCCGCGCGCGCGAAACAGTTGCGTGCCGGGCTGCGACCGGAACTTGCCGCGCTCGATACGTGCAGCTTTCTGGCCGGGCTGCTTCGTCTCTGGTTGATGGACGAGGACGGAACACTGGTGCGCAACGCCGCTGCCGAACTGATCGGTGCGCATATCGCCGGCCATCGCCCGGCGGTTTCCATTCGCTGAGTAAGCCCCTACGCGCTTGCATCCGGCATCGCTTCATCACAGCGAATAATTCCTACGCCCGGTCCAGGCGATATAGCACCACAATTAGACCGGCGGTAGCGAGCACCATCAAGTGCGGGCCAAACAACCAAAAGACCAGGGGCACAGAGAAATAATAGGCGCGCATGCCGGTGCTATAAAAACGTCCGGCGCGATTTAGATGCGCGGCGACGCGCTGCGGGGTCAGATAGTCCTTTAAGGTGGCTGGAATGTTAATCATGTAACCGATATGGTTGAAGAAGCGGATCGATATCGAAAAGCTGAAGAAGGCGACGAAAAAATCGACCACCAAAAGCAGCAGCTTGATCATCCATAATTCAGGCGCCGTCGTGCCGGCCAGATTCAGCCCATGCCAGGTGGTAGTTAATTTGTCTCCCTGGCCGCTCAATGTCAGCGTGCCGAGTATTAAAAGCACCGCGGTGGAGGCGAGAAAGGTAGCCGCCATAGTCGAATTGCGCAGCGTCTGTATCGCCAAGATATCCTTGCTATTGGCCATAATGCCTTCTACCCAGGCGGTGCGTACAATATTGTTAACCGCCTGGATAGTGTAGGTTGGATTACGCCGTACCTGCCGTTTTAAATAATAATGATAAGCGCCGAGCAAGAATATGCTAACGCCAAGGCTCACTAAATCGTCGCCGAATTGCATCATCTATAATAAAGAAGATAACGTTTTTACCGGTAAAATCCTATAAAGCGCAAAGAGTAATCAACTCCGCCGGTAATCTCAAGAATTAAACGGCTGAATCCAGAGTGCCTGTTAACTCTTTAGTAATACCGCTCTTTGGACTATGGATTCTTTGATCCAATCACGCTATTGTAAGAAAATGTTTTGATCGCTTATCGAGCCATCCTTCACAACCTTTTTGGTACCGCCCTATGCCTATTAACACTGCTGTTAAACGTTGGGTCGAAGAAATGACCAGCCTTTGCCAACCCGATAAAGTGGTATGGTGCGACGGCTCGGACGCGGAGCGCGAGCGCCTGACCCAACAGGCGGTGCAGCGCGGCGAACTACTGCCTCTCAACCAGAAAAAACTCCCCGGCTGTTACTTGCACCGGAGCCACCCCTCTGATGTCGCACGCACCGAGCACCTGACTTTCATTTGCAGTGAAAAGCAGGAGGATGCCGGGCCGACCAACAACTGGATGGCACCTGCGGATGCGCGCAATAAGCTCACGAAGCTTTTCTCCGGCGCGATGCGCGGCCGCACCCTGTACGTAGTGCCGTTCCTAATGGGACCGACAGGCTCACGTTTTTCCAAAGTGGGCGTCGAAATCACCGACAGCATTTACGTTGTGCTCAATATGCGGATCATGACCCGCATGGGGCAAATGGCGTTGGAGCATCTGGCCGATTCCGACGACTTTACCCGCTGCCTGCATTCGCTCGGCGACCTGTCCCCGGAGCGCCGTTTTATCTGCCACTTCCCGGAAGATAACACCGTGTGGAGCATCGGTTCCGGATATGGCGGCAATGCGCTGCTCGGCAAAAAGTGTT
>DATGVQ010000092.1:0-1745 GCA_035300145.1 Acidiferrobacterales bacterium
ATACTGAGCGCGAGGGAGTTGTACAAGTAGGGCTTGCCGTAACGGAAGCCGTTGCCGAAGATCGTCCAGATGTAGAAGATGTACAGGGGCGTCCCGTACTCGCCCAGGTGGTACATGAAGAACGTGGCTCCGCCGGTGTCGAGTATGGAGGCGACGATGCGTCGGGTAGGTGAAACCGCCGGCAAAAAATATATCCACCCGAACACCGCGGCGGCCATGGCGAGGTAGCCCACGAGGCCCATGGCAGCGAAAAACACCAGATTCGCCTCACCGGAAACTTCGTTGCCTTTGAAGGCTAGCAGCGGCAAGTAGAGGAACAGAGCAGTCCCGACAAACAGCCGAACGACCGCCTGCTCGTGCTCGGTGTCCGGGCGCGCGGCAAGACGGGCCCGAATACGTGCCAGGATCGACGTCTGCGCCATAGGACCTAGTGGACTGTAACACTCATATTCGTAGTATCATATGAGGCATGACCTCGCCCCTCAGTCTGACTACGGAAGAGCGCCGTGCGCTCGTATCGCTTTCGCGCTCGCGTGCCGCGCCGGCGGCCGATGTGAAGCGTGCGCGGCTGATCATGATGCTGGATGAAGGCTTGAGCTGGAATGCGATCGGCGAGCAGCTGCCCTGTACGCCCGATTACATCAGCCGCTGGAAAGGGCGTTTTGAGCGCGAGCGGTTGGGCGGACTGTATGCGCGTCACCGCGGCAGTGCCCCGGCCGAGGATGCCGCCCGGATCGAGGCGCGGGTGTTGGCGTGGACGCAAAAGGCGCCGAATGACGGCGCGACGCATTGGAGCACCCGTAAGCTGGGTGAGGCGCTGGGGATTTCGCACATGATGGTGGTCCGCATCTGGGCCAAGCACGGTCTGAAGCCGCATCGGCTGGAGCACTACATGGCCTCCAACGATCCGGATTTCGAGACCAAGGCCGCCGATGTGATCGGGCTGTACCTGAATCCGCCGGTGCATGCGGCGGTATTCTGCGTCGATGAGAAAACGGCCATTCAAGCTCTGGACCGGCTCGACCCGGTGCTGCCGCTCTCGCCTGGGCGCATCGAGCGCCACGGCTTCGAGTATTACCGTCATGGCACTCTTTCGCTGTATGCCGCCTTCAACACCAAGACCGGGGAGGTCCTGGGCAAGACCGCGCCCCGGCACACCAGCGCCGAGTTCGTCGCGTTTCTGGCCGACATCGTGGCTCGTCAGCCCAAGCGCAAGGAGATCCACGTCATCTGCGACAACCTCTCGGCCCACAAAACCGAGCGCGTCGAACAGTTCCTGGCCGATCATCGCAATGTGCATCTGCATTACACCCCGACGTACTCGTCCTGGCTCAACCAGGTCGAACTGTGGTTCGCCAAGATCGAGCGCGACGTGATCGCACGCGGCATCTTCACCTCAGTGGCCGACCTCAAGCGCAAGCTCATGCGCTACATCCGCCAATACAACCGCGCGCCCAAACCCGTGAAGTGGGTCTACCGCAATCCGGCACACCGCATCACTACGGATTCGCGCGTTACAGTCCACTAGTCACGGACTGCATTATTTACCAGTCCACCTCGAGCCAGCCTGTAGCGCTCTTCACCTCGTATTGGAGTCCCTTCGGCCGCGGCGCAAGAACGATTTTGTCCGGCGCCGCGCCGAGCCAGGCGCCCCACCAGCTGAAAGTGCTGTTGGCGATGATGAAATGGCGGCATTTTGACATCAGCCAAAGATCGACGATCTCCCCCAGCGGACCCGAAGTGTG
>DATGVQ010000093.1:0-19139 GCA_035300145.1 Acidiferrobacterales bacterium
GGTGCCGGGATGCGGGGTGATCGCGCGTCAGTGATATTCACCTCGCCTAGTGAGATCAGCACGTTTATAAAGACATCCTGTGAATAGGCAGCGAGTGGTGCATTGGACGGACAGATACGCTTAGCGCGGCCAAAAGCAGAACAGGTTTTGCCATTTCAGGTTTTGTTTTGCGTGTTGCCATGGGCCAAAAGGTTGAGCACAGCACCTTCTTAGCGGCACTACTTACGCGAGAACTGCACGCTATGTCACCGGTTATTCCGGCCGAGACGTCGTGAATTGCGATCGTCGCGAAACACGATGCGCTTAGTAAGCGCGTGATCGCGTTGCGCACTGTCGATCGCCTCCTGCACGATGTGATGGTGCGGCGCGAGATCGCACACCGGATCGGCATTGGCGGGGTCACCCGTAAGGAGATAGGCTTGGCAGCGGCAACCACCGAAATCCCGCGTTTTCTCCGGACACGACCGGCAGGGCTCCCGCATCCACTCGTCGCCACGGAATTTGTTAAACGCCGGGGATTCAACCCAGATCCATTCCAGACTCGCGCTGCGCACGTCGGAAAAGCTAAGGCCCGGCAGCATGCGCGCCTCGTGGCAGGGTAGCGCAATACCGTCAGCGGTGACCGTAAGAAACACCGACCCCCACCCGTTCATGCAGGCCTTGGGCCGGTTTGCATAGTAGTCCGGCACCACAAAATAGATCTTCATCTTGTCGCCGATGCGTGCCCGGAAGCGGTTCGTGGCTGCCTCCGCGCGCGCGAGCTGCTCCGGGGACGGCAACAATTGGTCCCGATTGAGCAATGCCCAACCATAATACTGGGCATTGGCCAGCTCCAGGTACTCGACCCCCATGGCTTCCGCCATATCGAGGATTTTTTCTATATGATCGATATTCAGCCGATGCAATACGACGTTCAACACCATCGGATAGTCATATTGTTTAACGAGTCGCGCCACTTTCGATTTCAGGTCGAAGGTGCGCGCGCTGCTCAAAAAGTCGTTGAGTTCGCGCGTGCTGTCCTGGAAGCTGAGCTGTATATGATCGAGCCCCCCCTGTTTGAACGCGGCCAGCCGCTTCTCGGTGAGCCCGACACCCGAGGTGATCAGGTTCGTATAATAACCGAGGCGCCGGGCTTCCCCGACCAAAATTTCCAAATCATCGCGCACGAGCGGCTCGCCGCCGGAGAATCCGAGTTGTACCGCACCGAGTTCGCGCGCTTCCCGCAACACGCGCAGCCAGTCTTCGGTCGCGAGCTCCGCGCCTGAGTCTGCGTAGTCCACCGGATTCGAGCAATAAACGCAATGCAGCGGACACCGATAGGTGATTTCCGCGAGCAGCCATAGCGGCTTACCCGGCTTGGTGCTTGCGGACCCAGTTACGTTCATGTGCCACACCCAGAAACTCCAGCACGTCCTGGCGCAAGGCCGCGCCAGGAAACGCTTGCTCCAAACTCCGTACGATTTCCGCAACCGATACCACGCCATCGACGCGTTTGAGTATTTCGCTGGCGCTCATGGAAAGCTCTACCATTCCTTCCGGATACAGGAGGACGTAGCGCTGCTGGGCATCTTCCCATTGCAGGCGGAAATGGCGCGGAATCTCCATCACGTCGCTTAGATCTATCGTCGTCGTCATGCCTGCGCGTCCGGCTGCGTACCGTACGCTGTCTGGATTGCATCGAGCATCGCCCAGAGAATTTCCAGTTTAAACTGCAATATATCCAATGCCCGTTCCTGCTGTTCGCGCGTCCTAAAAGAATCGAGCGTGATTTGCAAGCCAACCTCCACGTCGCGGCGTGCCAGGCCGACGCGATCGCGGAAGTACTGCAAACCGTCGGACCTTATCCAGGGATAGTGACGCGGCCAGCTCGCCAACCGGTCCTGATGAATTTGCGGCGCAAACAGCTCGGTGAGCGAGGCACATACGGATTCCTGCCAAGGACGGGTACGCGCGAAATGCACGTACGCATCGACCGCGAACTTGACCCCGGGCAGCACATGCTTCAGGGAAGTTATTTCCTCGCGCGTGAGGCCACAGGCCTCTCCCAACCTGATCCACGCCTCAATTCCGCCCTCGTCGCGTTGCGTTCCGTCGTGATCGATGATGCGCTTTATCCACTCACGCCGCACCTCCCGATCCGGGCAATTCGATAACACGGAGGCATCTTTAATTGGAATGTTGATCTGATAATAGTAACGATTGGCAACCCAGCCGCGAATCTGCGCGGGATTCAACTTCCCCGCGTTCATGAGAATATTAAACGGATGATGCACATGGTAACCCGCGCCCTTGTCGCGCAACTTTTGCTCGAACGCCGCCCGGCTCCAGGGTAACGGCTCTTTCGCACGCATTTGCATCATTGTTACAGTTCGATTTCCATGCCGTCCCAGCCAACCTCGATGCCGTGACTAGAAAGTTCGGCGCGCTCCGGTGAATCTTCATTCAGAATCGGGTTGGTGTTGTTGATGTGCACTAAAATCTTGCGCGGCCGGGATAACGACTTTAGTACGCTAATCATGCCACCTCCACCCGATTGCGGCAAATGACCCATAGCATGTGCCGGCTTCAGCGAAATACCCAGCTGTTTCAACTCGTCTTCGGTCCAAAAGGTCCCGTCTACCAGCACGCAGTCGGATTCCGCCAGATACGGCTCGACATGCGACTCGATTTCACCCAAACCCGGCGCATAGAACAATACCTTTCCGCTGCTCGTGTCCTGTACGCGAATACCAATAGTGTCCCCCTCCTTAGAGTTCTCACGGTGTGGCGAGTACGGCGGCGCCTTGCTTCTAAGCGGCACCGCGGTAAAAGCCAGCGACTCCGCGCCGGTGACGGTAAAATCGCGGTCGACCGCCGTGCGAATAGGATGGCGGTTCACGCCGCAATAGTGTTTTAGGATATTGAACAAGGGCGCCCCGGTGGTGAGGTCTTCGTGTACCGCGTCGGTGCAATAAACCTCCAGCGCTCTTCCCTCACGCAACATTAGCAGGCCGACAACGTGATCGATCTGGCTGTCCGTGAGCACGATTCCGATAATACCCGTGTCGCGAATTGCGCGCGCCGGCTGCAACTCGGGGGACGCGCGGATTTGTGTCAAAATATCCGGCGACGCGTTGAACAGAATCCAATTTACATCATCGGCGGAGATCGCAATCGATGACTGGGTGCGATGCACAGTGCGTATCGTGCCGTTTCGCGCACCGTTACAGTTAACACAGTTGCAATTCCACTGTGGAAAGCCGCCACCCGCCGCCGCGCCTAATATCTTGATTCGCATCGCTCAGATTTATCGCCGTATGCAGAAGATTTGCCATTGGGTATACTAGCACGCGTGATGCTAGCATAACCATGTCGGCAGATGAGTAACGATGGCGAGTGGTCTCTTTCCTCGAGGCTTGCTGGACTCGGCATTGATCGCGGTAGAGTTGCTTCATTCATACCCCCTGTCCAAATAACAATAATCCGGAGCTCACATCAGTGACGACGCGGAAGCGCGTGAAACTTTATGCCGCCCTGGAACCCTATGCGCACGGCCGGCTGCCGGTGGGACACGGGCACGAGCTGTATTATGAGCAATGCGGCAACCCCGCGGGGGCGCCGGCGGTGGTTCTGCACGGGGGACCGGGCAGCGGCTGCAGTCCTACCCAGCGGCGTTTCTTCGACCCGGCTTACTACCGCGTGGTTCTGTTCGACCAGCGCGGTTGCGGCCGCAGTCGCCCGTCGGGCGCGACGCAATGGAACACCACGCAGGATTTGATCGCGGACATGGAGCAACTGCGGGCGCATCTGAATATAAATCGCTGGCTGGTTTTTGGCGGATCGTGGGGCAGCACATTGGGCTTGGCGTACGCACAAGCCTATCCCCAGGCGGTAGCAGGTATGATCTTACGCGCTATTTTTCTGGCTACTCCCGAGGAACTCGACTGGTACTTAGTGGGATTACAAAGATTCATACCCGAAGCGTGGAACCGGTTGGCCGCGTGGCTGCCGGAGCTGGAAAGGGCGGATCTACTAGCGGCTTATTATCGGCGTGTCCACGGTGCGAGCCCGGAGCACGCGATGTCCGCCGCGCGCGGTTGGAGTGCTTACGAAACCGCGGTCATCGGCTTGAATCGCACGGCGGCAGCCGAAACCGCGGTCACCGGCTTGGAGCGCACGGCGGCAGCGACCGGAGATAGGGACGAATCGCTGCTTGCCAGCGTAAAAATCCACACCCATTACCTGATGCGCCATTGTTTTCTTGAACCGGACCAGCTTATGCGCGGACTGGGGTCGATAAGATCGCTCCCAGCCGTCATCATCCAAGGGCGGCGCGACATGATGTGCCCGCCGGCTACGGCCTACCGGCTACATGGCGCGTGGCCCGAAGCATCTTTGGTCATGGTCGCGCAAGGCGGACACTTGGCCTCATCGCCCCCCATCGCGGGCGCCCTGGTAACCGCCACCGAACGTTTCAAGCAGGTTGTTACCGCCGGAAGCGCGTCGCGCTAGCAAACCGAATGCGGCTGGGACTAAGCTCCCGGTACTTGCTCAATAACCGGGAAAACGGCGTATTTTCTTGCGAAAACCGGAACCGCGAGGCCGGCAATGGCAGATCATTGGGGCGGTTATAGTGACCCTGGACAGGGGTCCCTGTTTCATAGTATGGTAAAGCTCGTATATAAACCACCGTTCACCATGAGGAGGCAAATATGGCCTGGAGCAAACCAGAGTTCGTCGAAATGCGTTTTGGTTTTGAAGTAACGATGTATATCTTCAACCGCTAATTTATTTACCCCAGCTCGTGAACGGCCGCTATCAGCGGCCGTTTTTTCGGGCGATGCTCGTCCAGCGCGATCAATCTAGCTGGTGCGAATTAATCTCAAGAGATGCCTCGTGGCGGTTCTGCCGCGTGCGAGTGATATTCAATGCCTAACCCTACCCCGTGCGGCGCGTCCGGCGAGCGAAATTGTTCGCGGTGGCGTTCGCCGGCGGTTTTCTTCCTCGAGATACTCGATCATGTCCTGCTGGTGCCGGTTGATCCAGCCAGAGAACATCATGAGCAGCAGCTGCGGGGGTGGGGGTATGGGAGGCATAGTAGGTGATTATATCGAGTAATTCGTCACCGCGTCTTATCCAGGATCATGGCTCTAGGATACCTTGAAGTGCCGTTCGGATTTTTGGATACTACGCGCTAAGGCAGTGCCATTGGACTATGACCCGAATGGCACTACCTTAAGCATTTCTGGCCAGTGGTATACCCCAAGAAAGGCAGAAAAAGCGAGACCAGCTCTCCTAAGTTTTGCTCATCGTGAATGACAGGGTGCTTACGGTAGCGCCATTGTGCGCTGACATGAATTCCCTGCTAGCAGGGAAAAATACAGGGAATTTCGTAATTATTGACGCCTCCATTTACGCCCTACCCGGCGGAAACCCGCGCCCAGAGCCGATCTCCAGTCATCCAGCCCATTTTGAATACGCATAGGAACAGGAGATAACAGGGAATTAACAGGGAAATGTCACGCGGAGCCAAAAGGCGGTTCAGATAGGAATGGCACTACCTACCTTAAGCATTTCTGACCAGTGGTGTACCCCAAGAAAGGCAGAAAAAGCGAGGCCGAATCTCTTGAGTTTTGCTCATCGTGAATGAACCGGGTGCTTAAGGTAGTGCCATCGGACTATGACCCCTTTAATCACTGAAAATAGACGAAGGGGGTTAACCACTGTCTTCAAAGTCAGCCGCTTTCGTTACCACGGCTTTGTAAATAGTCCACGAGCCATGTGTCGCGGTGTTCGCACGGTAGACTCTGGTCGTTCAGTAATTTGATTAGCGGCTGATCGGTTGTAATTATGATACTACCTGGGACAGCGTGTTGGGCCTGAACAAGATACTGGTCCTCTTCTTTACAATTCTCCTGAAGAGCCAGAGGAATAGCAGGTAACTCATCTCGGCTGATTTGAAGACATTTAGATGAATCAAAGAAGATGCTTCTAAATATCTTTACCGCATCTCTCTGAATGCTATCGTTCGCGGTCTTGCAAAGATCCCAAAACTTTTTAACGAATGGGCTTTCAATAACTACAATAAGGCGATCGGGAGTGTTCTGTAGGGCCAACAATAGTGCTACTGATTCTTTTTGCTTAGGCAGCCCATTCGTGAGTTTTAGATCTGACCATAGCCATTCATCGAGAATGAGAGCTGTCATCCTATTGTTAAGATTTTTTTGACAGAAACACTTTCAAATCTTCGATTTCCGCCTCGATGAAAGATGATAAACCACCTTCGATCTGGCCATTTTCATCAACTCGTTGTTGTTCGAAGGTAGTATTCTTCTTGTCGCGCATAACATGATAACAACGCACGTCAGCCGGAGAAATTGTACCCTCTTTTATGCACGTCAAGATAGAAACCAGGAATTGTTCACTATGAGTGGTTAGTATAACCTGCTTGTGTTCGTCTTTAACGAGTACGGAAAGTGCACGCGCGAATTTCCGAATTATACTCGGATGCAAGTGAACTTCAGGTTCTTCAATGAGAACAGTGTCCACATCTACCCTGTTAATCTTTGCGAGGATATAGATTATCTGGTTAACTCCGAACCCATCGTTTACAAGGTAGACAGGTACCCTAGCCCGCTTTTCTGTGGTTTGAAGATATGCCATCGCGGTGCCCGGAGGCACGTAGAGGCGAAAATCACGTCCAAAAATCTCTTCGGTCAAAGCCGATATCCGTGGCGGAAGGTGCATGTCATTCATTATTAGTGATGCTACTTCGTCTTCCGTTGTTGGAGTTGGAGAGAGGGGAACCACTGTGTAGCTAGGCTTGAAGAATCCTCGCTTATGTGGTGCTACGTCTATTCTTCTTATGGCCTCCACAGAAAGATTCAAGGATGTGGCGATCTCTTGAGCGCGTGCCTGTGTACTGGCAGTCGGAGAGGCAGCTACAACGGAGCTAGTGATCCCATTCCATGTTATGTTATAAGACGCGTCGGTTTCTCCGTATTCTAAAGTGGATGTCTGATTCAAGGCATATGGGAGGGACACTTGACATGTCATTTTTAATTCTTTTGTTTTCAATGAGATAGTCGCCCCATTTTTGGACAAATTAATTCCATATACGCCACTAGCATTTTCTTTGTTATACCGGACTTCCAGTGACATATGTTTGGAGCTGTCATGATTATAGATACAGGCGTCATATCCGCCTAAATTTTGGAAACCTAGATTAAAAAGACCATCTACTGCTTGGTTCGGGTTCAATACAAAGTTTCTTAACGCGAGCGCGGAATACAGCAGCGTCGACTTTCCAGCCGCTGTGGGGCCGAATAGAACGGTAATCGGCGCGAGTTCAACATCGCATTCTTCTATTGAGCGGAAGTTCTTAACAATTATACGTTCTAGCATAGAAACAGCCCTAGCTTGCTTTTTGAGTACATGTATTCCCGCATATCCGTGCAATAATGTCGATAGGTCGTTCAGTTAGCCCAAAATTCACAATGATCTACTTTATGAGACTTTGAACTATTTTAACTGACCCCTCTTCGTTTTTCGACCGATTTATGATGCGATGTCTAGAAACCATAGGAGACAGACTACGTTTTCTGTGATACTTGGGAGATATTTGTCCACCGGCAACCAGTTGCGTGATCAGCAATTGCCCGAGGGCAGCGGATTTATCACCCGAGTAACCTCAATTTGTATAAGAATGAAAAACGTGGTCTGTCCCTGACGGCTTCTCAGCGCGTTGACCATCCTAGGGATAAAGAACCGTAGGTAGGTGGTTGCCAATGTACCCTACGATAATTGATTGGTGAGGAAAGTCGACTAGAAAGTGGATGCGATGGCGCATGCTAATGTGCGTGTGCCATTCAAATACCGCCAATCCACCCTCGGGCATAGGAAACTCACGTGCACGAGCAAGTTCTTGTCGCGCCATTGTGGATTTACTCTCAGGATTGAAACCGAAAAGGTAATCAGGTTGAGGTTTTCCGGAGGCTTTCCACTGTCTTACGGTTTCATCCATTACCTTCAACTTGGTAACAGCACGCTTAAGAGTCTCTCGGTCGAGCTGCCTAATTTGGTTTTCGACAGCGGGTGAGAATCGCAAACATGGAAATACGTCTCCCCTTTTTGCGAGGAAGTCATTCACGGATTCGATATCGCCCTGTGTCCGTGCTCGTAGTTCGGCAGCAATTTCCTCAACATGTGTGGGTTGACTCGCATGAGGAACATAATACGCATCCGCCACAAGTGGTGGCGCCAAGCGATTCTCACGATAAAGAACAAGCCGTGTTGTATTCCATCGAGTAGAAAATTGGAGACTAACTGCTACCCCACCTGCCAGCAGTGCAATGGCTCCAGCCCAACTGCGATCTCCGATCGGGCTGTCCATACAATAATTATAATTAAGAAGATTAGCTAAAGCCTCCTCCTCTAGGTCGATTTCCTCTTCTATTGGGACCTTTGTCGTTATTATATTAAAAAACACTCGTGTGTCGTGGTCCACCTATGGTCACCTCGCCAAAGCGCAAACCCGTAGACTTCTGCGTCAGAGGTTGAGTAGCTAAGCTCGTCGAAATATACGCTGCTCCTTAATATAGCTGCAACATTGGCTGACTTTACTAATTCAGCCAATGTCTCGACAAAAGTGGTGAGGATTTGTCGAACGTAAGCTTGGGTGGGGTAATGTTCAATCGTGGCGGAAAGATCGTTGAAGAACAACTCTGACCTATCCATGACTCCTACTTCTTAGCGACCAATGCAGCGAGCATCTGCTCATATTCGTCGAAAAAACCTTCGGGCCAAGAATCTACCCTTCCATTACTATCGAGAATCATCGACTTTACCTTTGCTACTGCCCCTTCGCGTTCGAAGTAGTGAAATAGCACTGACTCCGCCCGAATGTCGCCTTGTTTAACAGCAACGCGAAGGCCGTTCATAATGTGATCACTATGCGTTTCCACTATGATCTGGAGTCTTTTCGACGCTTGGGCGATAAGCTTCGCGATTTGTGTCTGGCCTCTTGGGTGCAGGTGAGCCTCCGGGTTCTCGAGTAACACAATGGAACCAGGTTTTGCGCTAAGCAAAACAGCTATGATTGGCAGGCTGTAGCTCAAGCCAAAACCAACATTTGTTGGACGGTAGAAGCTTGAGGGCACGTCGCCACTTTGTTCAAAGCCGAATTTCGGAATCGCCAAGTCGGCCTCCGGAACTTCTTTGATATCGATTCTGGTTCCCGGACTAATTTCCCCCAACCAAGCTTGAACTTGGCCCAATAATCCATGGCTTTTGGCCCTTGGATGTCCCATTTCCGGGTCTGCAATAGGCGCATCCCGATGTAGCAACAGATAGTGAAAAGCGAGTTCTCCGCTGGCCCCCACACCACGCTCCGCCTCGGACTTTGAGAGTGGATAGATGACCCTGGGCCCCCATCGCTCGGCGCAGAGATAGTGAACGTCTGTAAGTTGTGCCATAAAAGGCACACTCTCAAACTCAGGTGCTGGGGCAGTAAGCCGGTCGCTGCTTGGATCATACGCGAAGACCCACTGGCGTGCGGCACTATTTTGTAAGCCAAATGAAATTTCGAGCTCATCGTCTTCGGCAAACTCGTGCAATACATCGCGTCCTGTTCCAAGCGACACATGACTACCCTGTAAATTGAGCGTCACCCTTTTAGGATCTATCGGGTCCAACTCTATCTGTTGCATGAGTAAGATCGCCTGAATTACTGAACTCTTGCCGGAACTGTTTAATCCAGCAAGCAACGTTACTGGGCGAAGCGGCAGCTCGAGTTGTGCAAAACCCTTGAAATTACGAAGCCGTAGAAAGATCAGCATTGAGGACTTCTCGAATCAATTTCGCGACTGTATTGAAGCGGATCTTCACATTACTAGTCGCTCCAGTTGTCACTGAGATCGACTGCTGAAAATTTCCATCGCTTTTCATCACCGAGGCGAATCGCTCGAGGAGCAGCTCTCGGCGTGTAACCAGGGCATCTAATTCGGCACTTGCAAGTTTCGCGAAGTTTACCGACCAGACTTCGAATAGCGCTTTGTTTATTGGGAGAAGGCGGTATCTCTTCCCGAAGTATTTTCGGAAGGCGTAAATTTTAAAAATCTCCGCGGCTACTTCCATAGCCTGCTGGAATTTAGCTGTAAGTTCATCGACTTGTGTCTCATCCCATTTATTTATTTGTCGCATGGTCGCCGCGAGAAAGCTGTCTAAGTCATTGCCTGAATATAAATTTGGGTCCTGTAGATAGAAAGCGCAGAACCTTAGAATACATTCTCTATCGCCCATGCGTTCGTCTCGAATTTTGTTCCGAGTAGCTCGCTTAAATCCCTCAGATTCCGCTAGCTCCTTTAATAGCGTTGTTGAGCGACCCAAGAAAAGTGCGTGTCTGATTTCTTGAGCGGAGAGCGGCATACCACCTGTATTGATGCGCTTGAAAATATTAAACATCACAGTGGGCGGAGTACCTGGTTGGATCACATGTACCGTAATCTCCGTTTCGTTGATTCGTCGTTGCATTTGTCGGCTTAGTTGTGAGAATCGAAGTCCCTCGAATGTGCTTAGAAATTCCAAACCTTCGAGCGCGAAAGATTCATTGATGATAAATTCTTTTAGGGTGAAAAGGCGCTGAAGGCCATCGACCACTGCCCATTTTTCGTCATCCCAGGCCGACATATATAGAACCGGCAGTGGTATACGAAGCAATAGCGATTCGATAAGTTGCGACTTACGCCTAAAGTCCCAGATACCCGCACGCCGCTGGAAATCGGGCATTAGATCGATTTCGTTTTCGCGGATGCGCTTCATGAGCAAATCAACCACCATGCCGCGAGTTTTAACGTCGATCTTTTCGGGGTCGAAAGGCTCGTGAATCTTGTCCGGTACGTGGCCGAGAATTTCTGCCTCAATGCCGCTTGGTTGATTCTCAGAGGTTAACTCTTCCGGAATCTCGGGAGCCACTTCCTCCACTGGGTTTTCGACGATCTTAGCCATCGCTCCTCATCTCATTGACCTTGGCTTTTTAGACCTTCTCGGACGATTGTCTGGCCAGCTTAACCAACGCTCTAGAAGCGGGGACGATAACGGTCGCCACCGGGCGTTACCGCCGCTTCTCACGTGGCACTCGTGGTTAATTGGAAGGTGTCATGCGTCAATTTACGTACTCACCTTTCAGAATAGTGTGTTTTTTACCATGTAATCACTATAATGGGTAGGCCCGGAGGGATTCGAACCCTCATGATGGCCAATGGCCATCGCAGCCGCAATCTGCAGAATTAATGGGGTCAGACTGAGCTACCCCCAGTTTCCCGGACACTCTTGAAAGTAGACAATACCCTAGGAGGTGTCAGATGGGCAAACAAAACGAGAAGGTTAATCCCGAGCGTAAACGAACCCACTTCCCAAAAGAATTCAAGCTCGAAGCTGTACGGCTGTTAGAGCTACCGTCCGCAGCGGCGAGCGGATCATGAGGTCGCGAGCCGGGCGTGGGTACGACCCATTCCTTAATGTTGGCCTTTACGCTCCCGGCAATTACCACCGCGGCCGGCTTCGGCTTCTCCGGGAAGTTGTTGGCCAAATACTGGGTGACCACAGCGATCTGATCCTGCGGCAGGGGAGCACCGACATTGATCATCATGTTGATAACGTTTTGCCATCCCTGTTGGGTATATCCGGAGCGGGTCACCTGGTTGAGGTCGTGGCACTGAACGCAAAAAGTCTGGACCGTTTTCTTGCCATTGCCTTCGGGCAATCCGCTTTGACTGCGGGCGGGAAGGACTAAGCAAAGGAAAGCTGCCGCCATTAAGGTCAAAAGGGATTTTTTCGACATAGTTCCTCCGTCAAGCAAAGACTGGGACAAGGTGCCCGGTAAACGGTGTCGGTGATAATCGGGCATTGTGCCATCATGGCATGTGTTGGCCTTCGGCGGAAGGCGCTGCGCTTTTCCGCCCTACGCGCTGGGCTTTTCCGTGCTACGTGCTGGCCACGAATTAAGCCCCGTGGCGGTTCTGCCGCGTGCGAGCGCTACTCAATCCCTAACCATACCCCCGCACTACCGCCCGGCGAGTTTCTTTGATCCACGCAGTTAGATGGACTATCATGAGTACGCCGCCAAACCAGGCGCGAACCGATTCAACCTGACACCATCGGCGCTTTCAGGTTGCCAATAGTTTACCAGCCAAGCGGAGGAGTCACATGCGTACGTTAAAAACTGCGTTAGCGAGTGCGTTTGTTATGGCATCACTGGCAGTCCCGCCGGGGATTGTTGCAGCCCAGACGCCTGCTGCAATGCCAAACATCGAGAAGCTCAAGCAAATGAAGGTGTCCGGGGTCGATCTCAACATCCCGCCGGTACCGCAGACCGGTAAGAACGCTGACGCCATCAAGGAGAACCTGAAACGCGTCAAGCTGCCGCCGGGCTTCAAAATCGACCTTTATGCGATTGTGCCCGATGCGCGTCATATGGCGGTGGCGCCATCGACCAATATGTTATTTGTGGGTACGCGCAAGACCACCGTCTGGGCCGTCACCGACCGTAATAGCGATGGCGTGGCGGACGAGGTAAAACCTTTTGCACCTTCGCTGAAATTCAACACGCCCAACGGCGTCTGCTGGACCAAGAACGGGTTTCTGATCGTCGTTGAGCAAAACCGGGTGCTCAATTTCCCGGCGGCGGAGTTCTTCTACGAGGGGCCGGACGTGGCTGTGATCGAAGTCGCGGCGCAAGGCAAGCTGATTCCGGTCGAGGAAGAGTCGTATAACCACGGTGCGCGGGTGTGCCGTATCGGCAAGGACGGCAAGCTCTACATTGCCCTCGGCCAGCCTTTCAACGTACCGCCGCGCGAGAAGCTCAAGCTGTTTAACGATGTCGGTATCGGCGGCATTGTGCGGATGGATCCCTTCACCGGCGATGGCCGCGAAGTATTCGCGCGCGGCATCCGCAACTCGGTCGGTATCGAGTTCAATCCCAAGAATACCGATTTGTGGTTTACCGACAACCAAACCGACGGCATGGGTGACGATATTCCACCCGGCGAGCTCAACCGCGCGACCAGGCCGGGCCAGCACTTCGGCTATCCATGGCTGGTGGGCAAAGTGCGCATCACCGAACACGGCTACGACAAGGATCCGTTGCCGCCCGGCATGACCGGACCGGAGGTGGAAATGGTTGCCCACGCGGCGGATCTCGGGCTCACCTTCTATACCGGCAAGAAGTTCCCGGCAAAGTATCGCGGCGGCATTTTCTCCGCCCAGCATGGCTCATGGAACCGCACGACGCCCGTGGGCGCGCGCGTCATGTTCACGTCTTTGAAGGTCGACGGGTCGGCAGACAAGACGGAAGTGTTCGCGGACGGCTGGCTCGATCCGGAAACCCAACAATATCGGGGGCGGCCGGTAGACGTTGCAAATCTGCGTGACGGATCGTTGCTCGTGTCGGACGATTTCGCGGGCGCGATCTATCGCATCAGCTACGTCGGCAAATAATCGTTTTGACCTGGGCGGGGGAGCGTTGGCTCCCCCGCTTTGGGGAGTTGATCAGAGGTTCTCTAACACTACGTATCCAAGGTGAAACCATGGCGCGGCAGCACACTCGTTTGGAAAAAATTGCTTTGGGCGCAGGATTTTTTATGCTCGTGTTCCACGCCGCAGTCGCAGGCGCGGCCGAGAGTGCGCAAAATGCAGGAAAGGCGAAGGCGCGGGTTTGCGCCACCTGCCATGGGTCGTTTGGCATCAGTCAACTGCCGAATGCGCCGCACCTCGCCGGGCAGCCGAAGATCTATCTCGTTGAGCAGTTGCGCGCGTACAAATCGGGCAAACGCAGCAACGAGGTCATGTCGGTGGTCGCCAGGGGGCTAAGCGAAAACGATATCGACGACCTCGCCGCTTGGTATGCCTCGATGGAGATCAGCGTCAACGTCAAGCCATGAATCCCAGCGGCGGAAGGCGCTGCGCTTTTCCGCCCTACGCGCTGCCTGCAAATCGGGAACCTTACCTGCCCAATCATTTGGATATAGCGTGGTTAGTACTTCCCTGTACGTCAGCCGCTCCCGGCATCCTGCCTCCCGCGGCATTAGTACTTCCCTGTACGTCATTAAGACCAAGATTTTGTTGGGGATCATTTCATTCACCGCAACCTACGGGCGGAGTAGGACGGGCGCTATAGCTTGTCCGGGAAGCGGATGATGAATCCGTCCCGGTTCGGCATCCGCACCTTCGGCAGCGTCTCGGCGTTCATCGGGTCGTTCTCGCCGATGAGCTTGTTGAGCGCGAGAATGTAGGCGGTCAGAGCGTAGACTTCGTCGTTGGTGAGCGTCTTAGGTTGCGGCCACGGCATCGCCCGCCGAATATAGTCGAAGACGGTCGTGGCATAGGGCCAAAAGTTGGCGATGGTCTTCACTGTCTCGATGCTGGTGAGCGGGCCGCCGCCGACTACCGCGGCGCTGAGTCCGCCTTTGCCGTTTTCGCCGTGGCACATGGCGCACTTCTGCGCGTAGATGCGGGCGCCCAGGGCGAAGGTGCCGCTGCCGGGCGGCAAGCCGGCGCCGTCCGGCAAGATGCTGATGTCCCAGGCCGCGATCTCGGCCGGATCGATCGGCTTTCCAAGATTTGGCCCGTCGGCGAAGGCAGCGCTCGAACCGAGCGCGAGAATAACGGCGGAGCTCAGAAGCTTACGCGTAAACATGTTTGACCTCCCCCTTGCGGTCGATCGCCCAGCTGGTGATGCCGTTGTAGTGCTGACTCGGGAACGCCGTTACCGGTAGGACCGCCTTGGCCTCGCCGCGCTGGGCCACGATCTGGGCGCGGGTCGGCTGCACGTTGCCGGCCTCGTCCCACGCGCGGCTTTGCAAGATCGCCGGCCCGCCATGCCAGTTCCAGGCAATGCGGAACCGGGTAAACGCCTTGCTCAGCACCGGCTCTTGCAGCGCCGCTTGCGCCCAGCTCTGGCCGCCATCGGCCGAAACCAGGACTTTCGCTATCCGGCCGTTGGCCGAATACGCGACGCCGGAAATCTCGTAGAACCCCGGTCCCTTCAACATCAGCCCCGGCGAGGGGTGGGTGATGAAGGATTTGACCTCCTGCAGGAAGAAGAACTGGTACGCCTTTCCATTCGGCAGGATCGGCGCGTAGGTCCTGGCCTCGTAGTAGCTCATGGCCGGCGCCTCGACCAGCTTGATCCGCCGCAGCCATTTGACGTTCATGTTGCCTTCCCAGCCGGGCAGCAACAGGCGCATCGGATAGCCATTCCCAGGCATGAGCCGCTCGCCGTTCTGGTAGAGCGCGATCATGGCGTCATCCATGGCCTTGGCCATCGGCACGCTGCGGCTCACGGCCGGCGCGTCCGCGCCTTCGGCGATCAACCACTTCGCCTTGGGGTCGATACCCGTCTCCTCGAGCAAAGTGGAGAGCCGCACACCGGTCCATTCGGCACAGGAGACGAGGCCGTGCAACGCCTGGACGCCGGCCTGGATGGGCTCTTTGGAAAAGAGCGGCGCGCTGTTGCCCCCGCATTCGACGAACGTCACGCGCGACACCATCGGATAGCGCGCAAGCGCATCGAGCGTGAAGACCAAGGGCCGCTTCACCAGGCCGTGGATCACCAAACGGTGCTTGTCCGGGTCGATGTCCGGGGTGCCGGCGTGCACAATCGTGAAGTGCAGACTGTTCGGCGTGATCGTACCGTTGAGCAGATGGTGCGGAGTGCGCGCGTGTTGGGTGCGCGGCTCGCCCTTCGGATTAGTCAGCGTGCGCACCACCTTTTCCTCGAACCGCGACCGCTGCTCAGTAGCCCCAGAGGTGGTGCCGGGCACGAGGCTCCACGGATCATTCGCGAATGGCGCGGCCGCCGCGGGTTCAACTAACGTATAACCTGTCATGGCCGCGGCCATGGCGGCGGCGCCGCGAAGAAATGCACGACGGTCAAGAAGCCCATTTCCGGCAACTACTTCCAGCTCTTCCACGCCGCGCTTTGATCGATTGCTTGGTATCGTTTTCATGGCCGTCCTCCTGCGTCACCGTGAATCAAAAAGGTTAAACAGCATATTCCCACAAAACGCGGCTGGTCAAGGCGGGAAAAGCGTGAGCGGTGAGTCCAGGGGGTTCATCCCTCACCCGATTATATTTGCGGAGGACAGCACAACAATAATTTTATGGAGCGAATTTGGATGCTCACAGCCGAGATTCCTGCGCGATGTGGTTGTCGTGTTTCTTCCAACGTTAAGTCCTGGTACCTACTTACGTAGCTACCCTGCTATCGCGATCCGCTCACCTTGCAAGCGGATTGGGGCGGAGCTGGACCCTCACCACTTTAGGGCTGGTGCCTTTACCGGTTTCGAGATGGAAAGGAACTCTGTTGCCGTAGGTCGACCACAATCCTCTCCCCTTCCAGCCGGCATTCGCATCGTCGATGCGCCCATCCAGCCCTTTGGCAAAAAAGCCCATGGGATAGGGGACGCGAAGATTAATGAACTTCCCATCGACGAGAGCGAGCAGCGCCTCGTTGGCATTGCCGGTGGCGATGGGTACGTCCTTGCCCAATCCGAGCGTGTCGTGCTGATCCACCCAGGAGTAGTAGCTCGCCTCGGCGCTGCCTGAATCGGTCACGTTCCTGAGTTGCGGGCCGGGGAACGGGTAGAGCGTCCAGCCTTCGGGACAGTGCTGTCCGGTCGCCATCGGCCCGTTGAGTGGCCCTTTGCACTTGCGCCGGTCGAAGCGCGCGAAATGTCCGCTCGCGAGCGGCGCCCAGACGACCCCATTGCTGTCGATATCCATCCCGCGCGGCGAATACCCCGGAAAGGGTGGCTCGTAGATTTCCGCGAGCGCCGTCGCCGGCGGGTTCGTGCCGGGATGCAACCGTACTATAGCGCCTGGATAACCGAGTACCGACCCCCAGATGGACCCGTCGACCGGGCTCGGGGCGATGCCGTAGAAGGCCGCGGCGATGCGCTTGTCTTTCTTGGGATCGACCGGCTGGTCGGGTTCCACATAGTCGTCGCGTTTGCCGTTGCCGTTGGTATCGAGAATGAGCGCCGTCCAGCCTTGCGATCTGGCCTCGTCGCCTGTCTCCTCGAACATCTTCCGGTTCAGCCAGCCGACAACGCCGCTTGCGGGACCGCCCGCGCTCATCCAGAGCGTATTGTTTGCATCGAAACCGAACTGCAGATGATGCGTTGGAAAGCACGTGCGGATCAGCGTGAACTTGCCGGTCTTCGGATCATACATCGCAAGATGGCGCGTGGACTGTTCCAGCGGGAACAGCCTCGCCGACGGATGATCCGATCCCTGTTTGCAGAAGGCCGGATTGCCGGGCGGACCGACTCTCGAAGTGAACCATATCCGTGCGTTTTCATCGAACATCGGGTTGTGCATGTTGGCCTGGCTGTTCCAAATGCGTTCCTCTCCCCAATAGGGCGAAGGCGCCAACATTGCGTTGTTCACCGTAGAGGGCGTATTCGGATCGCGCACCGGCATTTTCATTTGGGTCGCCGTGTTGCGCACCGGATCCAGGATCGGAAAGAAATCCGTGCTCTCCTCCGGCGCTCCGTAGAGGAGTCCGTAGGCGTTGACCGTGGGATTGCGCTTGTCGCTGGCGATCTCGTCGTGGAGGTAGGCCTTGGGCGTGGACCAATCCCACAGGGTGATGACGACGTTGCGCTCCACGCCTTGCGGCCGCGTGGGTTGCGACGCGGGCAGCTCGCCCGCGGCAATGCGATCGGTCCAATCGGCGAACAAGCTCAACATCCGCTGGGCGTCGAAGCGGCCGATGTTGCGGACCATGGCTTCACTGGCTTGTCCCGATTGGATGCGCCGCATCCAGGCCGCGGTCGCGGAATCGAAATGGCCCAATTCCTTGGGGAGCGTGCGCGTCGCCTTGTTGCCAAGCTGATGACAGGTAAAGCAGCCGTCGGTCTTGACGTTGTCCAGCCACTGGCCCTGCGTCTTCAGCGTCGTCGGCACGCCGTTGCCTTGAGGTCCGGTGCCGGGGAAGTCGCTCTTTTCCGGGACCTTGAGCATCGCATACCAATAGACCGCCGGATAATATTCCGCCGCCGCGGCTGGTGCCGGCGCCACCACCGCGTTCAGGTTGAGGATGTTTCCGGGCGTCGCCCGAACCTTGGGCGAATCGACGAGCCCATAGCCGCGCACCCACACGCTGTAATTGGCCTGCGGAAGCTCGGGCATGACATAGCGCCCGCGATCGTCGGTGACCACGATCTTGGCGAACTTGGTGGGAAGCTCGGTGGTCTCCGCGATGACCCAGACGCCGGCTTCCGGTCCATCGGCGCCGGTCACCACGCCGCCGAGGTCATTCTCCCCGACGCCGATGGCCGGACCGGTGGCCTGCTGGGGGCTGCGCGGAGTCTGGCAGGCGCCCAAAAGCGCCGTAATGAGGATCGCTACCACGCCCAAGCCTTTTATCGTTCTCATGTTCCCGCTCCTTCTGCTATGGCCTCGATCTGATGTATTAATGCGCAAATTATTTTTCATTATCGCATATCTCCATTTGATTGATCGGGACCATAAAGTTTTTAACTCAATACCGCTTATTAGCTACACTCCGCGATTCTTCTGGATCTTTCCCAAAAGAAGTGCGCGGATCTGATAATAATTCTTTGAGCCGCGACATTGCCTCCTGGTACTTTGCCTTAGACATCCTGTTTGCTATTGAAGTTACGCTCAGTATCACCAGCACGATCAGCAGTATGATGTAAAGAATTTTTGTTCGTTTGTTGTTATCGTTTTTCATAAATCCTGTAAGCGTCATTAATTCCACAATTCCGCTATTGTGTTAATCAACCGGGCTAGACTATAGACAATTGCGTAGGCTTTTCCAAGCCAATAAAAACCGCTACATACCTATTTCAAAGTGGCTAAAACCCGGCGTAAACGCTTGTATCGTTTGCGAATTATGGAATGTTTTATCTTTCATTAATATTTCTTGCTGCTTACTATCATCCAAACAGACAAAATCAATAAACAAAAATTGAGCAGCATAGAAAACACCAGCCAGAACCAGGGAAGGTGGACAAAATAAGGATTGATAATCGGGACGAGCAGTACCACAAAATTTACCAAACTTATAATAAGGAGGTAAACGCCGAAAAAATGTTGATTAATCCTAAATACCATAGTGCCTCCAGTCTAAATTAGGT
>DATGVQ010000094.1:0-3160 GCA_035300145.1 Acidiferrobacterales bacterium
CTGCCACAACTGGAATTACGCCGGCGAACAGAACGCCCCGCGGCTTGCCGGCCAACGCGAAGACTACCTGGTGAAGGCGCTGCGCGAATTTAAGAGCGATAGGCGTCGCGGCTACGACGCGGCGATGGCCGACGTTCTCTACGCGATCAGCGACCCACAGATCCGCGATCTCGCGTACTTTCTGGCGCGCCTGCGCTGACGATGTCTAAGTTAAATCCCCGGGTTCCGCTGCGATGAATAGGGATATTCAAGTGCCGCCAGCGCATGGATGCGCAGGAGTGGCCGCTTCATCCAGGCTACGAAACTATTTGGTGCGTGGAACGCACCAGACTGTGTGAAAACTCCCTCTGATTTGCGATACTCGTACCCAATCTAACGTCGAAGGAAAAACATCATGAGCCACATTGAAGGGCAAAACCGACAACAGACGGTGTTATTTCCGCCGACCTTGGACGAGTACGTGGCGGTCGACAATCCGGTGCGGGTAATAGACACCTACGTCGATGTCCAAGACCTGGGTGGATTGGGATTTGCGCGTGTCGAACCTAAAGCCACAGGTCGTCCGGGTTACGCGCCGGGGGATCTATTGAAGCTTTATATCTACGGGTATTTAAATCGGCTGCGCTCAAGCCGGGTTTTGGAGCAGGAGGCGCAACGCAACGTGGAACTCATGTGGCTGCTTAAGCGCCTGAGCCCGGACTTTAAGACCATTGCGGATTTCAGGAAGGACAATGGTGGAGCGATCCGGCAGATGTGTCGGGCGTTTACCCTGTTTTGCCAGGCGCAGGGGTTGATTAAGGGGGAATTAGTGGCGATCGACGGATCGAAATTCGTAGCGGTCAACAACCCTGGCCGCAACTTTACCGAGGGTAAGCTTACGCGCCGCATCGGGGAGTTGGAGCACCACATTAGCGCGTATCTGGAAGCGTTGGAACGCAATGACGCCCAGGATCCGGGGGCGCCTAGCCGCGAAGACATTACGCGGGCACTTAAGCATCTTAAGGAGAACCACGCCAACGCCAAAGCGCGTCTTACCCAATTACAGAAAAGCGGTGAATCCCAGCTTTCGCTGACTGACGCAGATGCCCGTTCCATGAAAGCCGGGGCAGCGAATATCGTTGGCTACAACGTGCAGACCGTCGTGGACGCGGGACACAAGTTGATTATTACGTTTGATGTTAACAACGCCTGCAACGACCGCAACCAGCGCGCCGCGCGGGCGCTTGAGGCCAAAACAGCGCTTAATACGCGAACGCTGACCGTGGTGGCTGATGTGGGTTATTGCAATGCCGAGGAAGTCGCAACCTGCATGGAAAATGGGATTACGCCTTATGTGCCGCGCCCGAAGATTGGAGGCAATGAAAAACGCGGACTCTACGGCAAAGACCGATTCTGCTACGAGCGCGACCATTATACCTGTCCCGCTGGCGAAATCTTGGCTTATCAAAGCACTTCATTACATCAAGGTAGGCCGGTGAAGATTTATGGTACACCCGCGTGCAAGACCTGTTTACAGCGTAGTCACTGCACCACCTCCAAGGTGAAGGGCCGCATCATCACTCGATCCCTCCACGAAGATGCTCTGGATGCGATGGCAAAGCGGGTCAAGGCCGCCCCGAGAGATGGGCTATCACGTCTCAATTGTCCGAACAGGACTACCAGAAAAGACAATCCGTCAAGAGGAGATTGTTTCCGTCGTTGAAGGCCAATTCGGGTTCGAGCTTGAGCGCGACGATGTGGGCTCAATTAAGCAGGTTTCTCGGGAAGTCTCGGGGGAAGAAGTTCTTCTGTTTTACGACGAGGGCGAGTTGTGGGCAAAGACCCCCGGTGAGACGACCCTAAGAACAATGATAGAGATTGTTCGCGCGCTCGGGAACGGCGCACGCGTGCGTGGCGATGAGGGCGAAACATACAAGAGCGTTACCAAGACATTTCATCACCCGGATGATGCCCATTTACTGGAAGAAACTCCAAAAATCTACTGGAAAGACGTGGTGTCGTGGGCCTTGCCAATTTTGGCAGGCCTTTCCTTCATCTATGGTTTCGGGACGCTGCTGCTTCGGTACTTGAGCAAAACCTACGGTTTCGGGTCTTAACTTAAGCGTGGTTGGGCTGAGCGCACGATGCCCAACATCAGCAAGACAGGAATACATCTCACGAAAAGTCGCCTCAGGCGGCATGAGGGTGTAGATTGAGATAGATTAGTTAGTTAAGGGAGGAACAATCATGAAGATTCAGCGGCTTCTCATCGTGCTCACTCTGGTGAATCTGGCGCTTCTGATTTTCACGCTTGCGCAGATACGTCCGGCGGTCGCCGAAGGCGTCCCGCCAGTGCTGCGAGGTCGTGCGCTCGAAATTGTCGATGAGCAGGGTCGGGTTCGGGCATCGCTCAATGTGCTGCCGGCAAAGACGCAGCCGAACGGTGAGACGTACCCTGAGACCGTGTTGTTGCGGCTGATCACCGAGCGCGGGCGTCCATCAGTCAAAATCGGCACGTCGGAGCAGGCCGCGGGAGTGAGCCTCGCCGGCCCCTCGAACACGAAAGACACATACGTGATATTGGAGGCGAAAGGCACGGCCAGCTCATTGAGACTGAAAAACGAGGATGGCCGAGAGCAGATCGTCAAGCCGTAGCATGGAAACACACCCCACATCCGGATTTACTATGCTCGACGTAGTTGCGGCGGGAATCAAACGACAGTTACGGTGGGGTCTGTACCTCGAACAACCCCCAATCGAGCCAGTCCACTAGGCCAGGGCGATCAGCGCCAATACGGCACTCAACACCGGTTTGGACATCGCCATAGGCCTACTTCATTCCGATCTGGCTCATCAGGAAGGCATAGATGTCGGCGCTTTCCTCGATGCGCTTGTCCAGTCCCGTGCCGCTACCGTGGCCGGTGTCCAGGCTGATCCTCAACAGGATCGGCTTGCCCGATGACGTTGCCGCCTGCAGGCGCGCCGCCATCTTGCGCGAATTGTAGGGGTCCACGCGGCCGTCGTTTTCACCGGTCAGGAACAACACGGCCGGATAGGGAGCGCCGTCCTTTACGTTGTGATAAGGCGAATAGGCGTAGAGGGCATTGAACTGGTCACTATCCTTCACCGTGCCGAACTCCGTCACGTTGAACGCTCCGTTTGGCGTCAGCTCCACGCGCAG
>DATGVQ010000095.1:0-4642 GCA_035300145.1 Acidiferrobacterales bacterium
TCGGGCGATAAAAACCGTTTTGGGATAACCTGGAGCGCCCCTGGAGTAGTAAAGACCAAGAGCCTTTGCGATTCGTACGCTGTTCGTACTTCGGACCACTCAAAGCGGCCGGTCACATGCGGCGCGACGACATGAATGCCCGCCTCATCGAAGCGATACTGAATGGGTACGAGCACTTTCCGGACCGCAGCGCCGTTGATACCGGCTGCTGCCACTGCACCAGGAATAATTAGCCAGCCGAGAAGTAATGGAAGCCAAACGGCGCCGAGGAAAGAGCCGCCTTCTGTGCGGCCAAGTTGCAAGAATGTGTAGTTTGCAAGGGCGAGCCCCAAGGCCAAAAGAATAATGGCGACTCCAAAGCCACTGCGATAGAAGACAACGAGCCGGGCAGTCATGATGTCCCGCTTGGTTAGGCTGACCTCGGCTTGGACCATTTGTTGCTCCTTTTGCCGGCTAATGCAAAACTAAGCGGCGCGGCCGGTTTTGCCGCGCCCGCGGGAGCAAATAGTTAGCGTGCATAGTAGATAGCCCACTGAAGTAAGTAACCCAAGTAAAACAGAACCGCCAAGCCAAGTACTGCCAGCAACCCATACACGCGGCGCGTGCGAATAAGGTAATAGGGTATGTAAGGCCAAAAGAAGAACACCAAAAAACTGTATTCAAACGGACGATAGATTTTTTTCTGATGTCTGCTGTCGGCGTCGACCCAAATGGCAAGGAGCGCCACGAACACGAAGCCCCAAACCGCCTCGAACTCCCGGGAGGTTTCGAAGCCAAGGTAGAACAGTAATCCCTCGTAGACTGCAACGATGATTGATAGCCCAATGAGAGCTGCAATGGTGAAATTGCCTCGCACAGTTCTCCCTGAGAGTTAATGTTCACGTTGAGTGGCGCTCGAAGAGCGTCCGCCCTCGAACGCGCTATTAGCCCGATAATTAGGTGGCCTCATACTGCTTCAGAACGCGGATTGCTTCAAATGGAGCACGCCATAGCACGATTCGGTAATGGTCATTGCCATCCAAGCCGTCAGCGCTTAGTTCACCAAGACGACCGAAATACGCCCTGACACGATATGTTCCCGGCTCTACATCGAGGTCATCCACGGGGCCAGTTGTACACTCATGGACTTGCAGTTTTCCAGACGGCAACTCAAGGCTGGCTTCAGCGACATGGTCCCACTCGTTGAGATCGTCCGGTGGAGCGGCATCAAGAATCTCCATCTCGACCGGTACATCCATATTTCGCGCCGGCTGTATCACTACGACATTCGGTCCGGTCTTAATACGACGCCTAGTATCGTCGTCGGAGTAGTCTGTCGGCGCTTGGGGTTCCATCTCTCGGTCCCAGAGATAGAACTGAAAATAGTCCGCGAAGATCTCGTATTGTTTTCTCATACAGCGGGCTAACCGGCGCCCTTCAGCGGCGCGTCTTCTGCAAGGGTGAGCGAGCCATTTTTACCATATGATTTCGACTTGAACTTGACCTGCGCGACTTCGTTCGCAGGCTGGGATCAGATCATGCAGACAAAGCGCGTGCCAGCCATCGTCCAAAACGAACCCGTACTTGGTACGGGTGCCCCCCTTTAGATGTGCTCTGATTTCGTCATATTCGTCATTTATACCCAAGCGACTTAGAACTTCTGTCTGATATTCCTTCAAGAAAGGCAACAGATGTGCAGCAACTGCCGGGGGCAGCCTTGCAACATCATCATAATTCACCGAAACCAACGCCGATTCAACGATGGCTTCTATGCCAGAGACTTGCCCGCCGACGATCCTTGCAAGCGCCAGCGCAATACGTCCACGGGGCTTACGTCCGAACGCGCGCTTAAAAACCTCCGAGAGTACAGCAGAAATAGGACTGCCGCTCTTATCCGCGCCTTCAAAATCACCACATTTAATTAGCGCTCCGCCCATATTTCGGTTCGCCTAACGGCGAGGCTTCCGGCCCGAATTGGGAGCAATGTTAACATTGAGCCTTCCTCCGCACTTCCGACATAGTTGCGTCTCTGCGGCCAAAAGCACCATATTGACCTTCGGTGTGTAGCCGCAGGCAGGGCACGCCAAACCGTACTTCACCGCCACCATCTTCTTCTGGCGAATCACCGAGTAAATCGTGTAGGCGATTGCTCCGGGGATGCTGATAATCAATAGATAGTCCAGCCAAACGCTCTTGAAATCAGACCGACCATAAAGGAATACAAGCGAAACCAACACACCGAGCGCCACCAAAAGCTTGTTGTCAGTGCGTTTGTTCACCGACTCAAGATCAGCGCGCACGGCCTTCACGAGGATGTCTTGGAGGTCTTCCGAAATGTCTCCGTTCTCCCCGTCCTGCGGGCTCCGGTCACTTTTCATGGCTACCTAAATTAACTGGCTGGATATTTTGCGTCAAATATGAGTATAGCCTCCCCATAAAAAGCGAAGGCTAAAGCCGCCAGTCCAGATCGGGGATAAACAAGTCGGCGACGTTTATTTCAAAAGCGTGGGCGAGTTTTTCGAGGTTGTCCAGGCTGACGTTAGCTCCGCTGAGGGCCCACCTTTCAAAGACCACCCTTCATAAAAACTATACCTTTTTCTTGCTTTTCATCATAAACGACATAGCTCCATTCCTCATAATGTGTGGGGTGCCAAAAAACAGGGCGGCCGGATATTCGAAGATGTTCATAACTATCTCTGTCGATCACGAGCTCGTTGTAATACTTTCCATAAAACTCTTCTTTAGGCAGATACGGTGGCAAATTCGCGCTTGCCTTTGGACCTTCGACCAAGATCCGATTTATTAGAGCTTCTGGGTCTTTCGGCACCTCTATATCTTCCCAAGGAACTGCGGTATGGGGCTTAAACGGCGCTTCATATCGATATAGGTCCTTGCCGTTTTTCGTCTTTATCAAAATTCTTAAAGTTGCCTCATAACAAGGATTGCCCGCAATTTCGATACGCAAAGAGTCCTTTTCTGTGTTATTGCGAAAGTGCAACTCAGCGGTCTTCTCAATCCGACAGCTCGGATATTTTTTTACCTGTCGTTGGTTTTCGGAAGCGACCTTATCCACTTTCTGCTCAGAACAACCGCCCGAGATCAGCGCCAAGAACAAGACTAAATAACAGCGATGTTGGTTATATCTAGTCATGGTGCTCAGTACCGCGGTATCGGTAAACCCATGTGCTTATAGTACTCATACAACGCCTGTTCATGTTTCCGGTATACAGGTTTGTTTAGAATAGTGTTAAAGGGTGGCTTCTTTTTGTAACGCAGCCAAGTATCAAGGTCGAACGTAACGCCGGTCGCCTCTTCAAAATATTTCAAGGCTTCAGTATCGTTGTCCAACGCAGCATAGTTGAAACCTACGACATTTATTAGATTAACCGCGTGATCAGAGGAGACGTTGAGCGCGTGTATAAGAAAACAATTACTGTCTTTCCATCTCCCTTCATCGTGCAGTCGCATTCCTCTTAGCTCATACTGCTTCCGTTCAGCTATTCCGGCTGCTGCAGATTCTTGAGATGCGCCAGGGCGCTTTAAGCCGAATTGTTTGCACGGCGCGGTGTAAGGGAAACGCGCATCTGCCCAAGCGAGCACGGAGCAGGCACAGAAACCAAGCACTATTAAGATTTTTGCCGTTCTCATACTTTAATTACCTATCTCCCCGACCGGTCAGGAGACAAAGGTCGCCAAGTTAGTCGCCATGGCTTACGGTCGATTAGCATAATAGGTTATAGTTTCGAGGTGTCCGTCCGGCGCGAATTGATAGCTCACGTACTCGTCTCGAAACGATTGGCCGTTCTCCGTGTTCTCCGGACAGCTAGTGTAGTGCGCCATTCTGTTTGAAACTTAACCGGCGATTGGCGCGGATGATCTTTTGCAAGATGTCATTGGCCTTGGCGGTCCGGTGAAGTAGGGTGGATTAAGCCGCCACGCGGCGAATCCACCGTCCGTTCCGCACGCCTGGCCATGTGGCGGCACGAACCCCCAACCCGGTGGATTCGCTGTGCTTAATCCACCCTACCCGTAGCGCCGACCGCACCGTCGATATGTACCGATATTTAGGGCGCACTACACTAGCTATCGATACCCGCAACTCATCGCGTCTCCAATTTCTAGGGGCTGTCCCGAGTTTCCTGACAACCACTTCTCGGCTATCGCCCACCCTGATTCCTTCTGGCGTCCTCTGGTTTAGAGATTTAGTGTGAATCCGATCTACTTCTCCCCGGACAATGTCGACACTAAGGGTAGCGTAGTGGTGCGTGATGAGATCATAACGGCCGCCATCATCTTTTCCCCAACTTTTGGTTGTCGATTTCGGTTTGCCAAGCTTTCGCAAAACGTCGGATTCGGTTTGCCTTAATCTAACGCCAGAAAGCCCAAACGTCGGCACTGGTAAACAATCGAAGCCTTCGCGCACGACGAGACCCGGCTTTGTCGTTCTTTCCTGCCCATACAGCCGCCCACGTGGCAGCGACGATCATGCTAACTAGTACACGTAAAAGCATTGGCATCAAGCATCGGTCAAGCTAATTATAAATAGGCGACGTTCCACCCTAATTTGAGTATAGCTTCCCAATAAAAAGCTAAAGTCGCCAATCCAGATCAGAGGCAAGCAAATCGGCGACTTTTATTTGAAAAGCGTGGGCGAGTTTTTCCA
>DATGVQ010000096.1:0-16368 GCA_035300145.1 Acidiferrobacterales bacterium
TGAGCGCACAACTCGCGCCCCGTTGGGTGGACGCGCGTCTAGCGCCGACACTCTCGCCACCGTTTCAAAGTCATCGTTGTCGTTCATCGAAGGCAGTACCCTTTCAGTTTGCACCATAGAGGCGCTGCGCGTCCACCCAACTAAAAGTCGACACCAAATAAATACCTAAAATTTTAGCAGTTATGGTGTATAAAATTGAAATACACTATAAACGCAGGTTAAAATCACACAAGACGATTTTTAGCACACCTTTAAAGTATGCAAACTTCACAAGATTCCCCAAAACTGCTGGACCAAGTACGCGGAAAAATCAGGGTGAAGCACTACGGCATCCGTACTGAGCGTGCTTATCTGGATTGAATCAAGCGTTACATCCTCTTTCATCTGAGAACTAAAATCCTCGATACAATTTCTTATCTCACTATGAGCGTGAGACGTGCCAGCCTGATTTAACCCGTTGCAGTCCGATGCGCCAGTTATTAGACTGCACAGGCCGCGCGTGCGGCCGGAAAAATTACATAGGTACTTTTGCGTTAATGTCACAAGATTTCCCTGCTGACTCGGTCGGTCTGGTTGCACCAAACACCTTGCATTGGGACCAGCCGTTGCCTTTAAGCAGCGGCGGCGTGTTGCCGGCGTATGACTTGGTATACGAAACTTACGGCAGGCTAAATGCGCGAAAGACCAATGCTGTGCTCGTGTGTCATGCCTTAAGCGGCAGTCACCACGTGGCCGGTTATTATCCCGATGACCCAAAGCCCGGCTGGTGGGAGAATATCATCGGCCCCGGCAAGACCATCGACACTAATAAATTTTACGTCGTCGGCTGCAACAATCTCGGCAGTTGTTTTGGTGCTACCGGCCCCGCGTCCATCAACCCCGCCAATGGCAAGCCTTACGGCCCGGATTTCCCAATCATTACCGTCAGAGATTGGGTGGAAAGCCAGGCGCGTCTGGCAGACGCCTTAGGGATCCAAAAATGGGCGGCGGTGATGGGCGGCAGCCTCGGCGGCATGCAGGCATTGCAGTGGGCGATCGATTACCCGGAGCGCATCGCCCATGCTATCGCCATCGCCGCGGCATCGAAACTCACCGCGCAAAATATCGCCTTCAATGAAATCGCGCGCCAAGCGATCCGTTCCGATCCGGATTTTCACAACGGCCGGTTTTACGATTACAACACCGAGCCGCGCCAGGGGCTGCGGCTTGCGCGCATGCTGGGGCATATTACTTACCTGTCTCACGATCTCATGCACGAAAAATTCGGCCGCGAGCGGCCCGAGGGCAAATTCAACTTCGACTACGAGGTCGAGTTCCAGGTGGAAAGTTATTTGCGCCATCAGGGCGACAGCTTCGCCGGAAAATTCGACGCGAATACCTACTTGCTGATGACGAAGGCGCTCGATTACTTCGATCCCGCGGATGAAACCGGCGGCGATCTCTCCGCCGCTTTCAAACCGGCGCAGGCCGATTTTTTGATCTTATCCTTCACCAGCGACTGGCGGTTTGCGCCGGCGCGTTCGCGTGAGATCGTCAAGGCCCTGCATGATAACGACTTCAACGTGAGTTACGCCGAGATCAAGGCGCAATATGGCCACGACGCCTTCTTGATGAAGATCCCGCAGTATCTCGAGGTATTGGGGACTTATATGCAGCGAGTGGCGGAGGGTGGGACATGACCCAGATCAACGGCATGCGCCCCGATTTCGCCATCATCGCGGACTGGATCAAACCCAAGAGCCGGGTGCTGGATCTAGGCTGCGGCGATGGCACGCTGCTCAATTACCTGACGCGGGAAAAAGGCGTGAACGGGTATGGGCTGGAGATCGAGGATAAATATATCCCCTTATGCATCAGCAAAGGCGTGAATATTATTCAAACCGATCTGGATGCCGGGCTGTCCGAGTTCGATGCGGATTCGTTCGATTATGTAGTGCTCTCGCTCACCTTGCAGTCGGTTAAATACCCCGACCGGCTGCTAAGCGAAATGCTGCGCGTCGGCACCGAGGGTATCGTCACGTTTCCGAATTTCGGCCACTGGCAAACGCGCTTTCAGTTAGCCTTCTTGGGAAAGATGCCGGTATCGCGCACCCTGCCCTATGAATGGTACAACACGCCCAACATTCACTTGTGCACTCTGAAGGATTTCGAGAACCTCTGCCGTCGGCTCAACATCGATATCCTCGAGCGCCACGCCGTAGATCACGCCCATAAAACCAGCCTGCCTCTGCGGCTGTTGCCCAATCTGTTAGGCGAAATTGCCCTCTACCGCTTTCGCCGGAAGGCGGGCAGCTAAAAGCGGGATTAAAGTAGGGAACTTCTGTATGGGGATTTCCTGATGAGCCGAAAAATTATCTTCGCCGGCATTATTTTATTTTTTAGCGTGGCCCACAGTGTTGTGCAATCAGCGGTGAAAGGAGTCACAAAAACCGACTCGCCCGGAAGCGGCCGCGCGCTGACAAGCGGTATTGTTCCGCTGGAGCAGCTCCGCCAAGAACTGCATCTCACCCCCGCGCAAGAGCAAGCACGGCAACAAATAACTGCCCAGGCTGAGGCGAGCAGAGAGCGGACGCGGGATAAACGGATGGACATTATGCAGGCTTACAAAAGCGAGCTGGATAAACCTGAACCGAATCTCGCGCGCGTGGCCGCCCTTGTCAACCAAACACATGACCAACAGGCGAAAGACCTGCGCGATATTCAGCAGAAGCGTCTTACGTTCTATGCCAACCTAACCCCCGAGCAGAAATCGGCAGTCAAGAATGTGCTGAAGCAGCGACTCGCCGGAATCGAGGAGAGATGGAAAAAACACGAAGACACTGAATCCGTTCCGGAAAGATAATTAGCCAAAAAACAGCAATAGAAAATTTATTCCCGTTTCGATCAGCAGGTTACAAACACGCGGCCCCGCGAGTGATATACTCGCGCCTCCCATTTCATTCGGCACGCGTGTTTGGAAGCAAAACAACAATTCTTAAAATCAAAAATGTTTTGGGTGGGAATCTTGTATTTTGCCGAAGGCTTCCCGCTCGGCATTTTTTATGATTTATTCCCCGTCCATTTCCGCCAACAGGGCATTGAGCTATCGCAAATTGGTTTTCTGAGTTTGCTCGGGCTCGCTTGGACGCTGAAATTCCTCTGGGCACCCGCAGTCGATCATTACCGGCACCACCGGCGCTGGATGCTGGCGGTCGATCTCGCCATGGGTGCGATCATGTTATTTTTCTCCATGCAGATGGGTTTCGGCCCGGCCGTCTGGATTGCGATCGGTATCTTTACGCTCCTTGCTGCGACCAATGATATCGCCATCGACGGCTACACGATTGAGTTGCTTAAAAAGGACGAGATGGGCCGGGCCAATGGCGTGCGCATAGCTTTTTACCGCGTAGGCATGCTAACAACCGGCTTTATTCTAATGTTAAGTGATTACATCGCCTGGAGTGGGGCTTATCTTACGGCGGCCATCATCTTTGTCCTCATTGGCCTAATATGCCTGCAAGCGCCAAAAGAAAAAAAATATGTGCGTAAAAAAACCCAAAGTCTGGTTCAAGAACTCACAGGATTATTTTTTCAACCCCATGCCTTAGGCACGGTGCTTTTATTTTTGTTGGGCTGTCTGTGGTTGATCAATAACGCCGCCAAGTGGCCGCACGCTTGTCCGCACTTCTGGGAGTTTGCCTTTGCCGCCGCAGGCGGCTTATTTTTGCTTAGCCTCGTCGTTGGGAATGGTGGAAAATCGCCGGGTAAGGCCGGGAATCCCAATCCCACCCAAGGCCCCTTGTTTGGCGTGCTGCTGGAAATGCTGCAACGGCCTTATATCGCGCCGGTCGTGATTTTTATTTTGATTTTCAAACTGCCGGACAGCGCCATGGGTTTCATGGTGAAACCGTTCTGGGTCGATTCCGGCTTTAGCGCTACGCAAATCGGCCTGGTGTCCGTCAACATCGGTCTTGCGCTTTCCATTGCCGGCGGACTGGTTGGCGGCTGGTTTACCGACAAGGTCGGCATTTTCAAATCGCTGTGGATTCTGGGCTTATTTCAAGCCTTCTCCAATTTGGGTTATGTGTTGGCCGCTTCCGTCATTCCCCCTGCCGCGGTAGGTGCGCCTATCCTCTTGGAGCACAAAGCCTTGATGTATGCGGCGAGCGCCATCGAATCCTTTACCGGCGGCTTGAGCACGGCGGCGTTTCTCGCCTTCCTCATGGCGATTGTAAATAAAAAACACTCCGCCACCGAATATGCCTTGTTCTCCTCGATCTTTGCGCTTAGCCGGTCATTTTCCGGCTGGGCGGGGGGATTCGGCGCCCAGGCGATGGGCTATGCGCCCTATTTCCTGCTCACCTTCTTCCTTGCCTTCCCCGCGTACTTATTCCTGCCCTGGGTAAAGAAAATGCTGAACTACGCCGAGGCGCAAAAGGAGTGGGGTCAGAAATAAACCGCCGTCGTGAGTTGATCATCATATAGATTTTTATATAATTATGAACCGAAGGCATGATGGGTGAAATTAAAAAAGGAAACTCCGTGAAGAAAACCAAATCCGGCAACCGCGAAGAAGCAGAAAATCTGCGTGTACGCGCCATGTTGATGATGCAGATCGATAAATATATCCAGCGAGAAGGCATCAGCCAGGCCGAAGCCGCCAAACGCCTGGGCGTCACCCAACCTCGAATCAGCGGCGTAGTGCGTGGAAAAATCGAACTCTTCAGTGTAGACACCCTCATCGCCATGTTGGCGCAAGCCGGATTAAACGTGAAAATTCAAATCACCAAAACCAAATCGCCAAAGCGAAGGCGGCGTCTCGGCATCGCAAAATAATCAAAGAATTAGATCCCGTAGTGCTGACAACAGACGTGCCGGAGCATGGCTTAAAGGCCGGTGATATCGGCACGGTGGTACTGATTCATGGTGAAAAAAAAGACAATGAAGCTGCCTCATCCTGATAAGGCTGTTATTGCCCAATCCAAAATTGTGGATTATCTGCTATCCTTAACACACCCTTATGGAAGAAGTAAGGCAAGATTCTTTATACAATGTGGATTTTCCAGTGAAGATTGGCCGAAGCTGGAAAAAGCTTTACGTAAACATCCAATAGAACATGATGTAAGGGAGAGGATTAAAACGCCGTTTGGCGTTAAGTTCATAGTTGAAGGTCCGCTGGATACGCCCAAAGGCAAAACAGCAAACTTACGCTCTATCTGGTTCATTGAAACCGGAGAAGAAATTCCACAATTCGTTACAGCTTATCCATTGCAATGGAGAGAAAGATGATCAAAGAATTAGATCCTGTGGTGCTGGCAACCGACGTGCCAGAGCACAGCTTAAAAGCGGGTGATATTGGCACTGTGGTGCTGATTCACGGTTCAAAAAAAGGTTATGAGATTGAATTTACCGCTCTGGATGGCGAGACAATTGTGGTCGCCACTCTTTCTGCAGAAAAGATCCGACCCGTAAGACATCGGGAAATTCCACACGCACGGGAAATAGCACGCGTATAGGCAGTCCGTATTCCTCAGTATTTGGCTAGCTTCGGCGCTCAAATGACGGGCCGCCGTACTTTTTAGATACCAAAGTGTATCTAATCTAACGTAGGTGCTCGCGACATGACGATCCGCTTTTTGACCTACCTAGTTAAACCTTGGGACGAATTGAACCTCCTACTTTCGCAACGATTCGCATTTCAACCAGAGATGTCAGATGTGACCCGTCTCGCCGGTTCCCTCGCTGTAGCCATCAAACACCAAGCTGAGATAGCGGCGCTAAACCGGAATCTAGTAGACACTGAGTCTCTAGAAAATCGAATCATGTCTGACGTGGCAGACGCGTGGAAGCACGGAAAGCTTAAAGATTCATCACGAGACAATCACTTAATTGTAGGAGCACAATTCGAGTACAGGTCAGACAATCAGTTTCGTTTCTTGAGAAACGTCGTTACCGTGGATCATGCATCGCTCGGCAAGCGCGATTTTATGTTGGCCTCGCAAGAGGCTATCCTTTATTGGATTCAGAAACTCCAGCTCCCGATCAACTGGGTTCCTTCGTTAGCTGAAGGCCCGGCAGATTTTCACGATGTCGCCTTCCTCTACTTCAACCCGAAGTATCAGATCAGTATGCAGGCTACAAATCTGCAGATTGTCCTGCGGCACACAAATGGCGATTTAATCCCTTACGATCCTCCAGAGGTTAAGTTTGCTGTCCACAAGTACAGTGAGCCGGCAACCTAACTCAGCGCTCAGCCGACGCGCAAAAATACGCGAGGAGAGCGCCCCTCGCCTCAGCTTAAACGCTCAAGTAATCGCTTGTTTACAGCGTATAGTCGTATTCAATCATCAACGGCGCATGATCCGAAAACCACTGGCCGGTATAAATCGACTCGCTACGCGCGAGCTTGGCGATGCCCGGCGTTGCAACATGATAGTCGATGCGCCACCCGACGTTTTTCGCGCGCGCCTGGCCGCGGTTCGACCACCAGGTGTATTGCTCTTCCTTTTGATTCAATAGCCGGAACACATCGATGAATCCGGCCTCACCGAACAGCCAATCCATCCATGCCCGCTCTTCCGGCAGGAACCCGGAATTTTTTTGATTGCTGCGCCAATTTTTGAGGTCGATGTTTTTATGCGCGATGTTCCAGTCGCCGCACAAGATGTATTCGCGCCCATCTTTTCTCAATGCCAGCAAAAATTCTTTGAAGCGGTCGAGGAAGCGGAATTTAATTTCTTGCCGATGTGGACCGGTGGTGCCGGACGGCACGTAGATGGAGATGATGCTTAGCTTGCCGTAATCCGCCTGGATGTAGCGGCCTTCCGCGTCCACGTCCGGCCAGCCTAAGCCGACCTTGACCCGGTCCGGCGGCTTGCGGCAATACAGCGCCACACCGCTGTAGCCGGGCTTCGCTGCATCATGAAAATAGCCGTGGTAGCCGTCCGGTGTCAGAATTTCCGGCGGCAGCATCGGCACCTGCGCCTTGGTCTCTTGCAGGCACACGGCATCGGCCCCCTGCCCCGGCATCCAGGCAAAAAATCCCTTGCGCGCGGCGGAGCGGATGCCATTGAGATTGACAGTCATGATTTTCATGTTATTTATGATATTGTACCGGAAATAGCTGCCGATGAGGGCCGCGGTTTTTTAGTTTAGTGGAGCATAACTAAATATGAGCAGAATAAAAGCCTTCTTAATTCATCTTGGCATCAGCACTATTATATTTCTCGTTCTGTTATTTTTTATTGTCTTCATCTGGTACCCCTCTCCCTATTTCAGCGCCGACGGCGGCTGGCAGGGTATACGCATTGTCGCCGGCGTGGACATGGTACTGGGGCCCTCATTGACTTTACTGGTATTTAAATCCGGCAAGCCGGGCTTGAAATTGGATTTAACCGTTATCGGTTTGCTGCAGTCGGCGGCGCTGGCCTGGGGGGTGTGGACGGTGCACGATCAGCGCACGGCGCTGGTGGTGTTTTCCGACGGCGGTTTTTATTCCTTGAACAGCGAGCAAATCCGGCGCGCAGGCGAATATGCTGTCGCTATCTCGAAAACCGCGAAGTCTGCCCCGGGATACGCGTTCGTGCGCCTGCCGGAGGATAAAAAACTCTTGCTCAAGGAAAAAATGAAGATTTTTTCCGGCGCGCCGCCGCTGATTCTACGCGGGGAATTATATGAGTCCATCGATAAAAATCTTTCGGCAGTGCTTGCGCGAGGTTTAGACATGGAAAAACTCGTCCGGGATCGTGAAGAGGATACAGAAAAACTGGCGAAATTTTTGCACGCGAAAAATGGAAAACTAGAAGATTACGCGTTCCTGCCGCTGCATTGCCGGTACGATGATGCCCTGCTGGTGTTTGAGCGGCAGACAGGTACGGTTATCGATTCGCTGGCGATTGACCCAGCACCGGTGTTTTATTTCTGAGGTCGGAATTCAGTCGGATACGCGCATAAATCGGGACTTGCTTTTCGCCCCGCGATGCCGTCATGATCAAGCTTCTATGCAAGCCTACCAGCGGGAGTTTATTGGCTTTGCCCTTGACTGCGGGGTATTGCGCTTCGGCGAATTCAAACTGAAATCCGGGCGCATCAGTCCGTATTTTTTTAACAGCGGGCTATTCAATACCGGCGGCCGCTTGGCGCGCTTAGGTCGTTTTTATGCCGAGACGATTGTCGCCTCCGGCATTGGCTTCGATATGCTTTATGGGCCCGCCTATAAAGGCATCCCGTTGGTAACCGCCGCCGCGATCGCGCTGGCCGAACAGCATGGCCGCGATCTGCCGTATGCGTTTAACCGCAAAGAAGCCAAAGACCATGGCGAGGGCGGCGCAATCGTCGGCTGTCCGTTACAAGGCCGGGTATTGATTATCGATGACGTGATTTCCGCCGGTACTTCGGTCGGCGAATCCATGGAAATAATAAAAAAATCCGGCGCGACGCCGGTTGGGGTAGTGATCGCGTTAGACAGACAGGAGCGCGGCCAAGGACCGACTTCCGCCGTGCAGGAAGTGGAAGCCCGCTACCGCCTGCGGGTATTCAGCATTGCTAAACTGGAGACCCTGATCGCTTACTTACGCGAAACTGCCGCGCCGCATCTTGCCGCCATACAGGCCTATCGCGCGGCCTACGGGGTTTAGCGGTCGGCTGGAAAAATGCGATTCTCTGCGGGGCGGTCTATCCTGGCGAGAAAACTTCCCTCTATAACTTTCATAAACAACTTACCAAAGTAGGCCTTCTCTGCGCCTGGACATGCCCCGGGGACGGTCATAGACTAACACCCACTTGCGATTATTTAACCACCCATGCACCAGAAACCGCTGCCCTTACAAGGCCTGAAGGTGATCGAACTCGGCAGCTTAATCGCCGGCCCGTTTGCTGCACGCCTGCTGGCGGAATTCGGCGCGGAGGTGATCAAGATTGAAGCGCCCGACGGCGGCGACCCGCTGCGCACTTGGCGCAAGCTGCACCAGGGTACGTCACTGTGGTGGTACGCCCAGGCGCGCAACAAGAAATCCGTGACGGTGAATCTGAAAGTAGAGGAAGGCCAGGAGATCGTCCGCCACCTGGCCAAAGACGCAGACCTGGTAATCGAAAACTTTCGCCCCGGCATGCTGGAAAAATGGAGTCTCGGCTGGGAAACGCTGTCAGCGCTCAACCCCAAGCTTATTATGGTGCGCCTGTCGGGCTACGGTCAGACCGGGCCCTACCGCGATCGCCCCGGCTTCGGCGCCATCGCTGAATCCATGGGCGGAATGCGCTACGTCACCGGCTATCCCGACCGCGCGCCGGTGCGCGTGGGAGTGAGCCTGGGCGATGCGCTCGCGGCCATGTACGGCGTGATCGGCGCGCTCATGGCGGTCTATCACCGTGAGGTAAACGGCGGTAAAGGCCAATACATCGACGTGGCGCTGTATGAGGCGGTATTCAGCCTGATGGAGAGCATGTTGCCGGAATACGGCATGACCGGTTTTATCCGCGAGCGCAGCGGCAGTTCCCTGCCGGGCATCGCGCCGTCCAACACCTACGTGTGCCGCGATGGGGAATATATCGTCATCGGCGCCAATAGCGACGGCATTTTCAAGCGCTTCATGCGCGCCATCGGGCGGCCGGACCTGGCGGACGATCCGGACCTGGCGGGCAACGCCGGCCGCGCCCAGCGCGCCGAGGAATTGGACCAGGCCATCGGCGCCTGGACCGCGCAGCATGACTTGGACCACGTATTAAAAGTGCTGGAACAAGCGGAGGTTCCCGGCGGCAAGATTTTTAACATCAAGGACATCGTCGAAGATATCCATTATCAAACGCGTTCCATGATTCAGGAGTTTACGCTTAAGACCGGCGAAAAAATTTTACTGCCCGGCATCGTACCCAAGCTGTCGGCCTCGCCCGGGGACACCCGCTGGATCGGTCCGGAGCTGGGCGAACACACGGCGGAGATATTGACGCAGTTAGGTTACGACGCCGACCAGCAGGCCGCGCTGAAAAAGCAAGGAGTCGTTTGATGGCGCCGCGCGTCTATATCCAAGAAGTGGCGGTACGCGACGGCTTTCAAATCGAACCGGCGTTCGTGCCGACCGCGGCGAAGATCGCGCTCATCGACGCGTTAAGCGCTACCGGACTGGCTAAGATCGAAGTCACCGCATTCGTCTCGCCCAAGGCGGTGCCCAATCTGCGCGACGCCGAAGCGGTCATGCGCGGCATCCGGCGCGTGCCCGGCGTGATTTACAGCGCGCTGGCGCCCAACGTCAAAGGCGCGGAGCGCGCGCTCGCCTGCGGCGCGGATGAAATCAATCTGGTCATGTCGGCGAGCGAGACCCACAACCGCGCCAACGTCAACCGTACGACCGCGCAATCGCTCGCCGGCTTCCGCGAGGTGATGCAGGTCGTGCAGGGTTCCAGCCTCGCGGTAAACGGCAGCATCAGCACCAGCTTCGGCTGCCCGTTCGAAGGCGCGATCCCGGCCGAACGGGTGCTGCACTTTGTCGAACGCTATCTGGAACTGGGCATGGACGGCGTGACCTTGGCCGACACCACCGGCATGGCGCACCCCAAACAAGCGCGCGAATTGACGCGCGCCGTGCTGGCGCGCTTCCCCGGCGCGGAGCTGACCTTGCACTTCCACAACACCCGCGGCATGGGGCTGGCCAACGTGCTGGCCGGATCGGAGGCGGGCGTGACGCGCTTCGACGCCTCGCTCGGGGGCTTGGGCGGCTGCCCGTTCGCGCCGGGCGCGACCGGCAATATCTGCACCGAAGATTTGGTGCATATGCTGCAAGCGATGGGCTATGACACCGGCGTGGACCTGGATAAACTCCTGACCGCCGCGCGCCGGCTGCCGGAAATCGTCGCGCACGACGTGCCTGGACAGGTGATCAAGGCCGGAAAGATTACCGATTTGCATCCCGCTCCGCCCATTTAGCCGGTTGCGGTCAGCCACCATGAGTTATAAACGGAGACCTAACATGATAAAAATCATCGCCCGTCTGTTTAGCCCGATCGTCATCAGCCTCGGACTTGTACTCGCCACGAGCACGGCGCACGCGCAAGGCGCATTGGAAAAGCCCAAGATCACCATCGCCGTCGGCGGCAAGAGCCTGTTTTATTACCTGCCGCTCACGATAGCCGACCAACTCGGCTATTTCAAGGCCGAAGGGCTGACGGTAGAGATTGTCGATTTCCCCGGCGGGGCCAAAGCCTTGCAGGCGATGGTGGGCGGCAGCGCCGACCTGGTTTCCGGCGCGTACGAACACACCATCAATATGCAGGCCAAGGGGATCATGATCGCGTCGGTGGCGCTGCAAGGGCGCTATTCCGGGATGGTCCTCGGCCTGTCGAAGGCGAAGGCAGCGACTTACAAATCCGCGAAAGATTTGCAGGGCATGAAGATCGGTGTGACCGCGCCGGGTTCCAGCACTAATATGTTCGTCAATAACCTACTCACCAAAGAAGGCTTAAAACCGGATGCCGTCGCCATTATCGGCGTGGGCGCGACCGCGGGCGCGGTGGCGGCGATGCGTAGCGGCGAAATCGACGCGATCTCCAATCTGGACCCGGTCATCACCCAATTGGAAAGCGCAGGCGACATCGTGGTCGTGGCCGACAGCCGCACGGCCGAAGGCATGCAGGCGATCTACGGCGGCGCTTACGGCGCGGGCTGCATCTACGCACCGCTGGAATTTGTGAAGAAGAATCCCAACACCACCCAGGCGGTGGCGAACGCCATAGTGCGCGCGCTACGCTGGATCCAGAAGGCGACGCCGGAGCAGATCGTGGCCGCGGTGCCGCCGGAGTACTACGGTGCGGATAAGGCGATGTACCACGCGGCGCTGGTTAAAAATTTGCCGGGCTATTCGCCCGACGGGCGCATGAGTATGGCGGGCGCGCAAAACGTGTATAAAGTATTGAAGGCGTTTGAGCCGAGCGTCATGACCGCCAAGGTCGATCTCAGCAAGACGTTTGACAATAGTTTCGTCGAGCGGGCGTTGAAAAAATACCCCTGATCGTTATGGTCGCCGATCCCCTTACGCGGGCGCAGGCTGTCCCGGCACTGGCGCTGGAGCGCATCACCTGCGCGTTTGCCGCCAAATCCGCCGGCGCTAACTCCTATACGGCGGTAAAAGACGTGACGTTGACCGTGGCGCAAGGCGAATTCGTGTCGGTGGTCGGACCGACCGGCTGCGGCAAATCCACTTTGCTGAACGTCGCCGCGGGTTTGTTGGCGCCGTCGGCCGGCGCTGTCACGGTGCTCGGCGCGCCGCTCGCCGGCCTCAACCATCGTGCCGGCTATTTATTTCAGACCGAGGCCTTGATGCCTTGGCGCAATGCGCTCGACAACGTCGCCGCCGGCCTGATCTTCCGCGGCGTGCCGCAACCGGAAGCGCGGCGGCGGGCACAGGCGTGGTTGCAACGGGTGGGATTAAAAGGTTTCGGCGATCGTTATCCGCATCAACTTTCAGGCGGCATGCGCAAGCGCGTGGCGCTGGCGCAGACCTTAATATTGGACCCGCAGATTCTGCTGATGGACGAACCCTTCAGCGCGCTCGACACCCAGACCCGGCAACTGATGGAAAACGAATTGCTGGAATTGTGGTCGGCGGATAAAAAATCCGTGATCTTCGTCACCCACGATCTGGAAGAAGCCATTGCCCTGTCCGACCGCGTGGTGGTGCTTTCCGCCGGCCCCGAGACCAGGCCGATCGGCACCTACCCCATCGATCTCCCGCGCCCGCGGGACGTGGCGGAGATCCGGCTGACGCCGGGCTTCGTGCAACTGCACGGCGAGATCTGGCGCGCGATGAAACAAGAGGTGTTGAAAGGCTATGCCCAAAGCCAAATCGGCTAGCGTATTTGCCTGGCTGCGTCCGAGCGCGCGCACGCTGTTCGCCTACCAGATCCTGGTGTTGCTGGGATTGTTCGCGCTGTGGCACGTGCTGACCGCCACCGATCTCCTGCCGCCGTTTTTCTTCGGCCGGCCACTGATGGTGTTGCAGCGGGTATGGGAATGGTTCGTCTCCGGCAAAATCTATCGCCACCTCGGCATCACCCTGCTGGAAACGGTACTGGCGTTTTCCGCCGGCACTCTGCTCGGATTGATCATTGGCCTGTGGCTGGCATTGAGCCCGCTTACCGCGTCGCTGCTCGATCCTTACATCAAGGCGACCAACGCCATGCCGCGCGTGATATTGGCGCCGATCTTCGCGGTATGGTTCGGCTTGGGCGTCTGGTCGAAGGTGGCGCTCGGCGTGACTCTGGTGTTCTTCATCGTGTTTTTCAATGTCTACCAGGGGGTGAAAGAAGTGAGTCCGGTGGTGCTGGCCAATACCCGCATGCTGGGCGCGAACAAACGACAATTGTTGCGTTACGTGTACCTGCCTTCGGCCACCAGTTGGGTGTTCTCCAGCCTGCATACGTCGGTCGGCATGGCCTTTGTCGGCGCGGTGGTGGGAGAATACCTCGGCTCCGCCGCCGGCGTAGGCTATCTTATTTTGCAGGCGGAAGGCGCTTTCGATATCAACACCGTGTTCGCGGGGATACTGGTGCTGACTGCGTTCGCGTTGCTTCTCGATTTTGTCGTTACGTCCGCGGAAAAGCGCCTGCTCAGGTGGCGGCCCTCACAGAGTGAGACCGAACCGCTGTAGCGAGCGGCCTACCCAATCTATCAAGCCAGCCACACTATAAGCGCAAGATCATTTACAAGCGAGTGGTTGAGTGGTTTGCGAGTTTGTTAAGTGGCTGCTTCAGCTCACCGCTAAAAACTTGTCGGAGACAGCAAAATTTTCCTACTGGATTTGGCGAACGGGCCGCACGCGGCGCTCATCGAAAAGAGTCACTTGGCCATCGTGCGACACGCTCCCGTAGACCTTCGCCTCTTGCGAAACCGCAATGATTGGGCTTGTCAAGTTTCCCCGCACCCGCGCGGCGTCGCGTAATTCAAGTTTAACGCGGGCGGTAACATCGCCCTCTACAGTACCGTTGATAATCACAACATCGGCGGTGATGTTTCCCAGCCAGTAACTATCCGGGCTTAGCAAAACCATGCCTTCTACGTCGCAGTCCCCCACTACTTTGCCACTCACAAAGAAATCTTTCTTACCTTGCAGATTCCCAATATGAACTGCTTCCCCTCCGAGCAGGGTGGGTACCTTGTGGATCTGATCTAAGCTTCGTTTTTTTGCCATAATACCCGCCTGTTAGTAAGGGCTCACGTTATGTTTTGTCATCCTGCCGTTCCAAACCGCGCCGTTCCTTATAGTGAATAACGCGGCTGTTTTTTTGTGCCTCGATTTTGCCGTACACAGCCCCTTCAGCAATAGCGATTTCCGGGCTGTTAAGCGCGCCTTTTATCCGCGCCGTGGGTGCCAAATCCAGCTTGGCCAGGGCGGTAACATTACCTTCCACCTCACCCGCCACGACCACATTAACAGCATTAATGTTTCCTTTCCAGCGGCTGCCCTTTTCCAATATCAAAAACCCGTTCAGATCGCTCTCTCCCTCAACCTCGCCGCGCACAATATAATTATCTTTGCCTTGCAGCGTCCCTAAAAATGAAGACCTGGCGCCAATATTGGCGAATTCCCGCACTTTATCCAAAGTCCGGCGTTGTCTTGCCCATTGCCAAAGCTTATTTATTTTCAATTATTCTCCTACTCGCAGCGAAATGGCCGGCTGCATTTTAAACCGACACCACCGCCGCTAAAAGCGAAAAAAATATTTGCCGCCGGCGAAATAACAAGCAAAAAACCTACTAAAACCCTCACAAAACGTCCGCATCGGCAGGTTGACTTTTCTTGAATTAGGATCTTAGCTTTGAAAACGGTAACTTCTTTAAGCTGAGTGATTATATGCTGATAAAACAAGGTCTGGCGTTAGTAACAATCGCATGCAGTTTGCTGATAACGGCGAATATTCACGCCGAAACCGGTCAAAAAATAAAAAAATGCCAGGACGCCAGCGGCAGATGGTACTACGGCGATACTGCAGCGGAGAGCTGCAATCAATCGAAGGTTACTATCATTAATGATAGGGGTCTGCAAGTAAAGGAAATTGCCGCCCCGCCCACGGAAGCGGAACTCAAGGCGCGCGAGGCGCGCGAGCGGGGTCAGGCTAGTGTTGATGAACACAAACGCACTGAAGACAAACGCACTGAAGAACAAAGCCGGAGAGATAATCAGCTTTTAGCCACTTATGATAATGAAACCCAGATTACCGCGGCGCGCGACCGCAAGCTTGCCGAGCTTGAGTCGCAGCTTCGCGCCACCAGCGAAACCCTTAATACCTTGCGTGCCACTTTAAACAGGATGCAGGCGCAAGCTGCGCAAGAGAAGAGCGGCGGCAAACCTTCGCAAGAAGCGGACGGGAATATCGCAAAAACCGAGTCTCAGATCGCGAAGCATGAGGCTGCTTTGGCAGAAACCAAGGAACAGCAGGAAGCGGTCAAGAGCCGGTATCAGGTGGAGCTCGATCGCTACCGGGAAATAAAAAAATCCGTCCCTTAAAGCAAAATAAACCTGCGCATTAATCCTGCGGGCTGACCCAGCGTGAACCTTCGTGCGAGCGTTCTTGTTTCCAAAAAGGCGCGTGGGTTTTAAGGATATCGATAATATAACGGCAGGCATCAAACGCAGGCTGACGATGGGACGACCACACCGCTACTAAAACGATAGGCTCATTGAGCTTAAGTTGGCCAAAGCGATGAATGACCAGCGCATCGAGAATATCCCATTTTGCTTGCGCCTCAGCGACAGTTCGCTCCAGATATTTTTCGGTCATGCCGGGATAGTGCTCCAGCGCCATCTCTTCCACCTGCTGGCCCTGATTGAAATCGCGCAGAGTGCCGATAAAGATGGCGGTCGCTCCATACTTGCCGGCGAACGCCGGATAAGCGGCGAGGTGAGCAGTGATCTCCTGCCACGGATCGAACGCTTGCGCGCGCAGCAGCACCCGCATTTATCCTCCTGTCACCGGGGGAAAGAACGCCACCTCGTCCCCGTCCCTTACCTTGCGCGACAAATCGGCGTATTCCTGATTTACCGCCGCTAAAATCCGCATCGGCGCGGCGCCGCCGGCAACTTGGCTCCATACATCCGCCACACAGGAAACTTCCGTCGCGTCGATATGCTCTTCGCTTTTTCCGAGATTTTCACGAATACTGGCAAAATACCGCACGGTAATGCTCACAGATCTTCCTCGCTTAGGGCATGTTGCCTTTAAAAATACGCCACAATCGCCGCCTTCACAAGGGATGTCTATCAGGTTGTTGAAAAAGTCCATCCGTGGCCTTTTTGACTCGGACCTTTCTTCGCTTCGCAGTCCTGGCTTTGCTCGAAAGCCGGGGTTCGCCTTCCCTGGCGAACCCGCTCAGCGGGAGGAAGGTCCACCGGACCTTCCTCT
>DATGVQ010000097.1:0-16363 GCA_035300145.1 Acidiferrobacterales bacterium
CCTCCTGCCAACCCCCATATGCCTCTTCGAATCTCATCTTCCGAGTCTCCTGTAGCCAATGTGTCCGCTTCAAATTGCACCCCCTTTCGGAGGTACCCTAAACCGGACAGATCACGTGCTACAAACCCGGACAAGTCATTAGCTCTCTACACCGGAGTGCGAATATCTCGACGCGAGGCCACCGCTGAGCTAACATAGCAACGAAAAATCCCATGATCATCGATATCCACTGCCATTATACGACCGAGCCGCAGGCGCTCCACCTGTTCCGCGACAAACAGCTCGCAGGGCTCGCCGATTCCGCCCGCAAGCCGACCTCGACTGATCTCGGCATCAGCGACGAGGCTCTGGTCAAGAGCGTCGAGTCGCAGCTCAAGTTCCAGAAGGAGCGCGGCAGCGATCTTACGATCTTCTCGCCGCGCGCCGCCGGCATGGCCCATCACGTCGGAACCGAGGCAGTGAGCATTCAATGGACGACGATCAGCAACGACCTCATCCACCGCCTCTGCAATCTGCTGCCCGATAATTTCGCCGGCGTCGGCCAGCTGCCGCAGTTTCCCGGCGTATCGCCCAAGAACTGTATACCCGAGCTCGAACGCATGGTGAACGAGCTCGGTTTCGTCGGCGTCAACCTCAATCCCGACCCGTCGGGCGGCTACTGGACCGATCCGCCGCTGACCGACAAGCACTGGTACCCGATCTACGAGAAGTTGTGCGAGCTCGAAGTGCCGGCAATGATCCACGTATCCTCGTCCTGCAATCCGAATTTCCACCACACGGGCGCGCATTACATCAACGCCGACACGACCGCGTTCATGCAGCTCATCCAGGGCAATCTCTTCAAGGATTTCCCGACGCTGAAATTCGTGATCCCGCACGGCGGCGGCGCGGTGCCGTTCCACTGGGGCCGCTATCGCGGGCTGTGCCTGAACATGAAGAAAACACCGCTCGTCGAATATCTGATGAAGAACGTCTATTTCGACACCTGCGTCTATCATCTGCCGGGCATCGAGCTGCTCACCAAGGTCATTCCGATAGACAATATCCTGTTCGCCTCGGAAATGATGGGCGCGGTGCCGGGCATCGATCCGGAGACCGGTCACTATTACGACGACACCAAACGCTACCTCGACCAGGTCACCGGCCTCAATGAGGAGAACCGCTACAAGATCTTCGAGGGCAACGCCCGCCGGGTCTATCCGCGCCTCGACGCGCTGCTGACCAAGCGCGATCGCCTTGGCAAGAAGGTCTGATGGTGTTTCATCCGCAAGCGCTGCGCATCGGGTCGAGCCCGTGCGCGGCGTCGTCATAACATCCCAAAGGAGGACCGCATGTCCACGCTTCCCCGCCTCAACGGCATCATCCGCGCACTCGAATCCGGCCAGCATGCCTTCGCCACTTTCGCCCCCTGCGACGTTGAGACGGCGATCGCCCTGCAATCCTCGAAATACGACGGCGTCGTGTTCGAGGGCGAGCACAACGGCTGGGACATTCGCTCCCTGCGCGACAGCCTGCAGTATTCCCTGAACCGCGGGCAGGTCGCCAAGGCCGGCTCGGTGGCGCCGGCGGTAACGCCGACCGTGCGTATTCCCGCCAACGGCGTCGAGAAGAACCAGTTCCTCGCGAAACAGGCGCTCGATCTCGGCTGCTATGGCATCGTCTGGCCGCATATCAGCACGGTCGCGGAGGCCTACAACGCGGTCGCCGCCTGCCGCTATCCGCGCCTCAAGAACAAGCCGCTCTACGAACCGGCGGGCATCCGCGGCGACGGGCCGACTCAGGCGGTGCGCTATTGGGGCATCACGCAGCAGGAATATTACGAGCGTGCCGACGTGTGGCCGCTCGCCCCGCACGGTGAAATCTTCATCGTCATCCAGATCGAAGATACGGTGGGCATCGCCAACCTGCCCGACATGTTGAAAAACGTACCGGGCATCGGCGCCGTGCTTATCGGCGAAGGCGATCTCAGCCAGGAACTCGGCTATCCTCGCCAGTACGAGCACGAGGTCGTGCTCGATGCGATGGCGCAGATCGTCGACACCTGCAAGAAACACAACGTCGTCGTCGGCCACCCGCACGTCGAACCCGCGAACGCCGAGCGCATCATCAAGGAAGGCTACCGCTACCTGATGTGCGCCGCGCCGCGCAGCTTCGCCGGCCTCGAAAAGGCACGCGGGCTCGCCGGCCGTTCGTGACGGGCAAGATGGGAGTGTGACCCGATGTTCAAGCCCATGCCCGCCCCATGGACGAGCTTCGGCCGGAGCGCGATCAGGCGTTGCGCGGTTGCTCGGACTTCGGGGGAATAGACAGCTCGCGCCCCTCCCAAAAGCGGGGCCACGGCAGCGCCATTGGGGTAGAATTGTCGGCGGATTTCTGAATACGACCTAAATACATTATTGGAGGAACGCAATGGTGGAAAAAGTGCTGGCGGCTGTGAGAATAGGCCCGAGCAAGACCGAGATCCGCGAATTCCCGATGCCGGACATCCCGGAAGACGCGGCCCTGATGAAGATGGAGGTCGCCGGCATCTGCGGGACCGACGTCAAGTTGTACAAGCACCCGCCGTCCAACGTCCCCGTGATCATGGGCCACGAGAACATCGGCACCATCGCGAAGGCGGGCCGCGAGTTCACCCGGCGCAAGGGCTTCAAGGAAGGAGACCTGGTGTTCGTGGAGCACTACGTCGCATGCGGCAAGTGCGAGTGGTGCCATCTGGGCGAGTACCGCCACTGTGCGAACACCGACTGGCGCTATAACCCCGACGCCATCCGCTACGGCTACACGTCGGCCGAGAAGGCTCCCCATCTGTGGGGCGGCTTCGCCCAATACGTTTACCTTCCCTGGAACGCCGTCGTGCACCGTGTGCCGAAGGGCGTCACGCCGGAATTGGCGGGACTGGTGACCCCTATGGCGAACGGCATCGAATGGTCCCTGTTCGACGGTGGCGTGGGCTATAACTCCACAGTGCTCATTCAGGGCCCGGGCCAGCAGGGGCTGTCCCAGACCGTGGTCTGCAAGCAGACGGGCGCCTCTCTCATCATCGTAACGGGCACGTCCAAGGACGGCGCGCGGATGGAGGTCGCCAAAGCCCTCGGCGCCGACTACGTGATCGATGTGCAGAAGGAAGATCCTCTGGCGCGCATCATGGAGATCACCGCTGGCCGCGGCGTGGACGTCTCGCTCGACTGCACCGCGGGCGCCGGGACCGTCCCGATTTTGCTCGGCGTGGAAGCGCTCAAGCGCAAGGGCGGAACCATAGTGATCCAGGGCGAAATGACGGAATTCCCCAATTTCCCGATCGCCAAGGTCACGGTGAAGTACATCACCATCAAGAGCGCGCGCGGCCACAGCTATAAGGCGTGCGAGCTCGCCCTGCAGCAGCTTGCCTCGCACCGCTTCCCGCTGGAGATGGTGACGACCCATACCTTTGGACTAAAAGATGTGGACCTTGCCATCAGGTCGGTGGGCAACGAGGGCGTGAAGGACGTGATCCACGCTTCCCTCATGCCTTGGAAGTAAGCCGCCGCGTAACAGGCTGTTGAAAAAGTCAGCTTACCGCCGGTTTCTTGTCATCCTGAGCAAAGTCGAAGGGCTCTTCAGAATGACGGTCGTTGAAAGCCGATTCGTGCCTGATTCGTCCTCGCGGCTGTCGGCGAGCACCATAAGTATGGACTGAGCGGAGTGGATGAGGCGTTAAGAACGGTGGGCGGCGAAGGCAAGCCCAACGCCATCCACGTTAACATCCTTGCCTGGGGTTGATCAGCAGGTGTGCCCTAAATTGGGTAAACAATCTTAAATAATATCTCACCCTATTTTTTCTTATATATCTGCTCTTTATGTTCCCGCTCTTCTTTATCCAGCTGCGCCGTAATCGCGTAAATCGCGCGCAGATTATCCTTGCCGACGATGTTCTCAACTTCCTTGTGCACCGGGAGCAAAGCCTTTGTCCATTCCCGTCGAATGTCTTCGGGCAACACCTCGATTTCCGTTGCGCGCATTACCTGGATTAAAGCCTGGTCGTTCTCATATTGCGCAATCTCGCGTTGGTACTCTGTCGCCGCTTTCATGTCTTGTTCCAGTATGGTGCGAATATCCCGGGGTAATTTCTCCCAGAATTTTTTGTTTACCACTACCGCGTATCCCAGATAACTATGGTTCGACAATGTCAGGTGTTTCTGTACCTCATATAGCTTTAGTGTGTAGAAATTGGATACAGTATTCTCGGCACCATCGGCTGCGCCTTCCTTTAGAGCTTTATACTGTTGATCGGCGCTGAAAATCTTAGGCTTAGCGCCTAAGATTCTCATTTGTGCTTCCAGTACTTTATTAGAAGCCTGGATGCGCATTTTCAAACCCTTAAAATCCTTTACTCTTATTATCGCTTTATTTGCACTGACTTGTTTGAAGCCGTTATCCCAATAGGCCAAACCCAACATACCTTTCGGCTCGAGCTTGGCAAAAATTCGTTTGCCGACGTCGCTATCCATGACACGATATACAGCTTTCTTATTGGGGAAAATATAAGGCAAATCAAATAGTCCAAATTCATCCACCCCGAGTGGGCTGAATTTCGATAAGGCCGGCGCCAGCATCTGCACTGCTCCGCGCTGCAACGCCCCCATTTCTTCATTGTCCTTATACAATTGGCCATTCGGGTAAAGTTCAATTTTAACTCGCCCTTGGGTATCTATTTCCACCGAGCGTTTGAATGTTTCGGCAGCTTTGCCTTTTGGGGTATTGGGGGCGGTTACATAACTGAATTTGATTACAATTGGATCAGCGGCATAGTTTAGGCCGGGCAAGAGAAACGCCACGATTGTGAGTAGTGCTTTGGAAAATTTTATCATGTTCATATCCACGTAAATTATTATTATTTCGTTTGTGATTTTTCCACTACCGGCCATTCGGCTGGTTGCTAACCCCGTCAAATACCTTAACTATATGTTTCTTAAAGAGTAGTTCATCATCGCAGGCTGTCAACCGATTGACACCCGGTTATTGGTAATGATAGGGTTTTAATGTATTGTTCCTCATAAAAAACAAAAGGGGCCTAGCGCAGAGAACTCGCTGTATTGCAGGAAGGGAGGTCGCCGTTTTTTTATTTTCAGATCCTCGCAACAACCGCTAGAATCAGCACATATGTTTAAGACAGGCCTGACCATCGGTGCCAAACAAGGGTGCACAGCATGGAAACGGCCCCGAACTCTTACCGCCAGAAGAATGACATGATTCGATACAAAAAGCTGGGTTATATTGCGTTAAACGTTACCGATGTCGAACGTTCCGCTCTGTTTTATCGCGACGTTGTCGGTCTTGATTTGGTCGGCGATGTCGGCAATCAAACGGTATTTTTTTCCTGCAGCTCCGATCATCATAATTTAGTGTTATACCGTTCGGATCGGCCCGGTTTTAAGCGAGTCGCATTTGAAGTTGAGAAAGACGAACAATTAGATATCGCCTTCGAGCGCCTGACTCAAGCTGGCTTTAAACCGGCGGAAGTCGGTGACGCTGAACGAGTCAGCCTGAAGTTAGCCAGGGCCTTCCGTGTTCGCGACCCGAATGGGATTATGCTGGAGTTCTATAGCGGCATGTTTTATCGCCCGGTCCGGTTCACGCCTCACCCGATAAAAATCTGGCAATTAAGCCATACTGTTTTACGGGTGCCCAATCTGAAAGACAGCCTGCAGTTTTATACCGAGATCTTGAATTTCAAAATCTCGGACTACCGGTTTAGACCGACGGGAGAGGTGATCTTCGGATTTATGCGCTGTTTTCCGAATCCATTTCATCACTCCTTTGGCTTGGCCTTAGGCAATGAATTGAAATTTTTCCACGTTGCCTTCAGCGTGCAAGACATCGATGATTTGGGCCTTGGGCGAAACCGGCTGATCGACCGTGATGTGCCGATCGTGTTCGGCCCCGGTCGTCACCTCGCCTCCGGCAGCATTTTTATGTATTTCCTCGACCCTGATGGCTTGACCTTGGAATATACTCTCGGCATGGAGGAGTTCCCCGAAGTTGCACCGCGCTCGCCGAGAATGCTGGACAACAGCCATAAAACAACCGATATCTGGGAGGGAAAGGGCGATCCTCGAATCGGAAAAATAGGACACGTCGAAGTAGATTAAAGCCCGCGAGATATTCCTTAAAAAGGATGAATGAAAATGACGCTTCCAACAATAACCATCGGTTCCACATCATATCTTCATACCAATCCGGTGCTCTCTCATAAAATTAAAACCGATAAATTTGAATACCGGGCGGAGACGGTAAAGAACATTGATGAATGCACCCTGAGGACTTTAAAGGGAGACTTCGATTTAGGCGAGACATCGTTAGCCACCTTTCTAAAGTTGCAGGAAAAAAGCTCCGATTTTAAAGGCCTGCCGGTATTCTCCCGAAAATTTGTTCCGCAATATGCCTTTTGTGCGCAGGACTCGCGTCTACATCAGGCCAGTGAGTTGCGCGGAAAAAAGGTCGCGGTTTTTCAATACTGGGTGACCGCCTCAATTTGGCACCGCTGGCTGTTAAAACATTACTATCAGGTGGATCCGGCCGAGATAATTTGGTGCCCGTTGCGCCAGGATAGAATGGAAAATATGCCCTATCCGGAAAACTACCGGCTGGAGTGGAAATATCTTAATGGATCACCGGAGGCGCTTTTACGTAACGGCGACGTCGATTGCTTTTTTTATGCCAGAAGGCCGGATGATTTTGCCGGGCTTCGCTATCTTGTGCCCGATGCGATAGGAGAGGGCATGCAGTTTCTTAAAGAAACCAAAATAATGCCGATCACGCATGTGATGGCGGTCAAAAACGAATTGTTGGCGCGTTATCCCTGGATGGTGGAAGAATTAATGAAGCTGTTTGATCAGGCCAGACTGCAGGTTTATAAAGAGATCGGCCATATCAGCAGCCAATATTTGCCGTTCGCCGATTTATATATAGAGCAGATGGAATCGCTGCTCGGCCGTTCTTGGAATGAATACGGGTGGTCAAAAAATGAAGAAGTATTGGCCACTTTCTATAATGCGGCTTGCGAGCAGGGATTCGTGAAGAAAAATGCCGATTGGCGCGATGGTTTTGTCCACTATCAGTGACATTCCAACGGCTTCATCGCTCTACTTTCCAGGGAATAATCCACCTCTCCAGCTCATTGAGGATCAAGGTGAAGGCATAACCAAGGACGGCGATCACGATCAATCCGACATACATCATTTCCACCGCCAATATCTCCCAGGCATGCCAGATCATATAACCAAGGCCGCTCTTCGCGCCGATCATTTCCGCGATCGCAATAAGAATCAGCCCCATGCCGACCCCGAGCTTTACTCCCGACATCACGATCGGCAAAGCGCCGGGCAAGGCAATGGTGCGAAATACCTGCCAGCGGCTTGCTTGAAAATTCTTTCCGACGTCGAGATAGATCTTATTAATCTCCAACACGCCGGCCACGGCGTTAATGCAAACCGGATAGAACACGCCGATGGCCACCATGACGATCTTGGAGGCCTCCCCCAAGCCGAAAATAAGCAGGATCAAGGGAAGAATCGCGCTCTTCGGGATCGGATAGGTGGCGGCGATCAGCGGGTCGAACAACGCGCGCATGGGCCGGTAGAGCCCCATGATAATGCCCAGAGCCAGAGCGGGTATGCCGCCGAGCAGAAATCCCCAAAACAAACGTTGCAGGCTGGCCCAGGTGTTGGTCCATAACACCCCTGACTGTATGGTTGAGACCAAGGTTGAAAACACAGTGGTAGGGGCGGGGAAGAAACGCGCATCGAGCAGTCCTACCCGGACGCTGATTTCCCATACGATCAGCAAGAGAAACGGCGAGAGGATGCTGAGGATGCGGTCTCTCCCGCCGGCGCTTATAAATAGCCGGCGGGCGCGCGGTCCGCGCAAAACCGCATGATGTTCTTGCTTCACTTGTTCAGGCTGGGTGCTCACGATTGCACCGGCTTGGCTTCATCGCGCGCCTTGGCTGCCTGCACTTCTTCGCGCAGATATCCCCAGATTTGATATACCAATTCTCCATATTCCGGTTTTGACCGCAGCTCCAACACGCCGCGGGGGCGCGCAAACGGCACGTCAATAATTGCCTTTGCCCTGCCCGGCTGTGCGGTCATGATCATGATCTTATCCCCCAGGGTGACCGCTTCATCCACGCTGTGGGTAATAAAAAGCACGGTTTTTTTATGTTCTTCCCATATACGCAGCAGCTCTTCTTGTAACAGCGTTTTGTTCTGCTCGTCGAGTGCCGAGAACGGCTCATCCATTAAAAGAATCTCCGGATCGTTCGCAAACGCCCGGGCGATGGAGACACGTTGTTTCATGCCGCCGGAAAGCTGGTGCGGATAGGCACGGGCAAAATGAGTCAGCCCGGTTCTATCCAGATAGTGTCCAACCACCTCTTTAATCCGGGCTTCAGGAGTCTTGCGCATTTTAAGGCCATAGGCGGCGTTATCCCACACCGTCATCCAAGGGAAAATCGAGTCTCCCTGAAAGATCATGGAATTGCTCGGTTTATTCTTATCGCGGCGCTGGATCTCAATGCTGCCGCTTGTCGGCGTTTCGAGATTCGCCACGATACGAAGTAAAGTGGTTTTCCCGCAGCCGCTCGGCCCGACAATCGTAAAGAAGGTGCCGGATGAGATATCGATGGAGATATTATCGACGGCGATAAAAGCCCTGTCTTTAGTTTTAAATTGTTTGGTTAGATTGCGAATGCGGATTTTGGCCTCAGTTTGCGGCGTGGTTCGTGCAGAGGAACGCTCGTCATCGGGCACTGCTTTGCCGATCATGGTTGCGCTCTCATTTGTTTTTCGGTTTATAGGGGCCCAGTTCCTTAACCACTGCATCAGCGAATGACTGATCCAGCACTTGTTCCACACTCACATTCCCTTTGACCAAGCCTTGTTGTTTGAAAAACTGCAGATCCTTTTTGAGGCTGGCTTCAAACACCTTACCATCCGGATTACAGCCGTTAGGCACGATCGCCTTGTGAATATTCGGATCTTTAATGGAGGTATATTCGGTAAGGATGGAAATCACTTCCGGCGCATTCGGACCCGCAAGTTTACCGTCTTTTAGCGCATCATTGTAATCCCTTATCGCCTTAATGTAGGCGCGCATGAACCGCTTTGCGATATCGGGGTGGTTTTTGATGAAATCCTCGCCGTAGAGGACGACCGCGGTTTGCTGGTTCGGATAAAACACATCATTTCCGGCAAATCGGACCGCGGCCCCGCTTCGCACCGCTTTAGTGACCGTCGGCTCATTGGTTATACTTGCATCGATGGCCTTATTCGCATAGGCCAACGCATGCTGGGGGAAGCCCATGTACACCACGTCGACATCGCTATACTTTAATCCGCCTTTTTTGAGCGCTTCATTCAAGGCCGAAGCCGTGCTGGTGCCGGCAGCGCCGATCGCCACTTTTAGTCCTTTCAGGTCTTTAAAGCTTTTAAACTTGCCGCTATCGACTAAATCTTTGCGCACAAGCAGGGACGAGAAGCCGTAACCGGGAGGAACCGAGCCTTTGTCGGCGACTATTCGGATATTGATTCCACGCGCCACCGCATTGTACAGCCCGGCGGACGAAGCGCCGCCGCCGACATCGAGTTGGCCGCTGCCCAGAGGCGCAACCATCTTGGCGGCGGATTCAAAATCGGTGAATTGCGCCTGGATTCCTTCTTGCTTAAAGTAACCCTTTTTGTCGGCAATAAAGAAACCAACATCGGTGCTGACATTGGCGATGCCGACGCGAACAATTGTTTCGGCGGCTGCATTAATACTGAAGCCCAGCCCCGCGATAACGATAAGTGCGGCGGAGATTGCACGGATTGAATAAAAAGCGGAAAGCAGGGGGTTGGTGTGTCTTGCTTTCGAAAAATGAAAATCTTGCATCTCAATCTCCGCACCATGTCAGCGCCTGTTTCGGGCACGCTCAGGACACCGCTTCGTATTCATCCAAATCCTTAAGTTAAAGATATGGTAAGGGCGCTCCCTGCTCCAGCTTAGAAATTATACACTGGATTTTGTTTTTCATTTCCACTCTGTGGAGCGGTGTTCTATATAGCAAGAAGGGAGGCAAACTATCAGGTAAATCTCGGCACTGTCAAGAGACGACGGACCGAGTCGCTGTTATGCGCCCAATCCGGAAAGCAGGCCGACAATAGAGCTTTCATCGGGAATAATGACCAGTGTTTCGACGGCTTCGCGCAAGAATCGCAGGCTTCTGTCCGCCTGCACCGGGCGCTTGTGTTGTTCAAATAGAAACGGACAGGTCATGATCCCGGTTGTGCGGATGGCGGCTTTATTGACCAGTTGGCTGATCACCGGCGCGGTTTCCGTTTCATCTCCTTCCGTCGCAACCAAAAAAATCATATCGGCGTCTTGCAGGATGCTGCGAAGCTCGGCTTTTTTCGCTTGCGCCGTTGGCCCGGATAACTGCATATGAATGTGGCTTTTGGCTTCGCCGTTAACCATCTTCGTAGCGGGGGCGTTATTATTAACAGTAATAAACTGAATGGAATGAAGACCTGAATTAATTAAACGGCGCACAGTCTCGGCGCCGCCGGACCCAATACCGACTACTTTGATTGCAACTGGAGAACTCAGAACCCTGTCCATTGCACTAACCTCCTAACTTGTAAATTTAAACCGGAAAAATCATTTTACTAGGGGCCATCCCAAAAATACATTTCCGTATTCGTAGGTGGGTTAGCTCGTCAGGGCGTAACCCACCCTACGTTCGTTTTTGAGATAGCTTCTAAATACTGACCGGCGGGACATGAGGCCGCGCACGCAGCGCCTCTTCTGTCGCCTCCTGAAATACCGCCTCTTTCGGCAGCACGAGTGAAGCCGAGCGGACTTTATGGGTGTCCGGGTCAAGCGCAGGAGGAGCGATGCCTTGCTCGAGATTGAGCGCCGCCTTTATCAAGCGCTGGCGCGCCATGATGATCGCATTGTCGCTCGAGACTAAGTTTTCTTTCGAGCGGTCTTGCACCAATCCCATGCTTTCCTGTACCGCCGCGTCCTGCGCGGAAATGCCCTGCACACCGCTAAAACTCTTGCCGGCCTTCTGCGCCGCGCGGTCGATGAGATAATTGTTGTCTTTGTTGGCGAGCGGGCGGTATGCGGGAGGGGAAACTTTAACAAATATTCCCTGGCCTTCACGCATCGCCGCGACTTCTGCTTCCGTCAACGGCCGGGTCGGGTGATAGCCGATGACAAATACCCAGCAGCGCTCATCGTCAATCGGCACCCAGGCATTGCCGGTGATTGGATGTTGGCCATACGGAGGGATCAGGGTGTACCAAGGCATCATCCATTGGGTGACGCGCCAATAATAATTGCCGGGCTCGGCGTTTCTGCGCGATTTAATCAGCAATCCCGCCGCGGATTCAACCACCTCGAGTTTAGGATCCGGGTCCGCTATGGAATAAGCCGCGCCTTTGCTATCCCGGTGCAGCGGGTCTCTGCCTACGTCATATTTATGAAGAAAAGACACATGGCAGGAATCGATGCCGCCTTCCATGGCTTGCAGGTGATTGCATTGTTCCAGCCATTTCGACACAAACCGGTGCCGCGGGGCCACCGTCGCCCATTCAAATGCCGGCAATTCCGGTTTCAACGCCGGCGGCCCCATATAGGTCCAGATCACGCCGCCCCGTTCCACACAGGGGTAGGATTTGAGTTTGACTTTCTTCCGAAAGTTGCTGTCTTCGGGTTCTGACGGGACTTCCAGACAATGGCCCATTACATCGTATTTCCAGCCATGATAAGGACAGCGTAAGCCGCATTCTTCATTGCGCCCGAAATACAGGGACACCCCCCGATGGGCGCAGAACTCGTCGATGAGGCCAATTTTGCCTTCGGTATCCTTAAACGCAATCAATTTCTCGCTTAAGAGTTTGACGCGCACCGGGGGACAATCCGGTGCCGGGAGTTCTTCGCTCAATAAGGCCGGGACCCAGTAGCGGCGGAACAGTTTTCCCATCGGCGTACCGGGGCCGGTTTGGGTCAGCAACTCTTGCTGCTCACGCTTTAGCATGATGCGTTCTCCTCTGGCCTAACTTATTTGAACGCTGAGGTTGTAGTGAAGATCAAGCTGAAAGTAACACTATAAACGCTTTTGCGTCAATTTTTAAGGAGAACTCGACGGATCTTGGATTTGGGCTATGGCAAAATAAGCTGCGAGCATGAATGAAATGGTGTAACCCCCCCTTTTTAGTGCCATCGGCTAGTCTAGTAGAGAGCATTAAGCTGCCTTCGCAGCCAGACGACAATGGGCTGTTATTAACAGGACATCTTAATTTATGGCCGTCTTTGTCTTGCCCGACGTTATGGAATAGCAAAGTGAACTTGATAACGGCAAGTCCACTTCCTACCGTTTTTTATTGTTGGATGAGCATTCGAATTTAGCGTTTCCAGAAGAAAGTCTACGATGCCGATCGCGCAATGTAGATTGGCTGTCTGTAGCTAAGGTCTATAAAAGATGCCGCTTGCCGTATAAACTTCGTATTAAAGCGGCCATAAACGGCCTAGCCCATAGGTAGCGCTGCCTTTATCCAAGGCTTATAATTAAGCTAGGCACAAGGAAAATAATTAATATGGTGACTATCTATGCAATCCCGTCTTTTCTGGCGCTAATTTTCAAGCTAGTCCTGCTGGCTTATGCCGCCAAGTCGCCGGTAAAGAATTCGTTAACTAGAATTTATTTAATACTTCTAGTTTTAATGTCCTTCTCTAATTTTGTCGAATTTACCGGGCTTACCCTTTATAAGTTCTATGGTTTTGACGGTGATTTAGCAAATCTATTTGGGGTTTCTCATTTTATTTTTCTTATCGCCTTTATCGCGGTTCTGTTGCACATCTCTCTGCTATTAGGTCTTGATGCGGAGGCACTGCACGGACGCGAGCGCTATCTGCTGCTGCTGTATTTACCGGTAATCTTTTTGGAATATTTGTTATTGTTTACCGATAAGTTGGTGTTTGGCTTTAACCCTTACCTATATACGATTTTATGCAGCCCGGGGCCGTTGTACTTTTTGTATGAGACTTATGCGGTGCTTTATTTGGTAGCCGCTCTCGTCAATCTGATTTATGGCGCCAGACGCACGCGTTTCCCGGTAATAAGCCGTACACGCAACCGTCTCTGGTTGTTGGCGCTAACCCCTTCGGCATTATTGTTAAGCTACATCATCATCGCCAACCATTTTGGTTGGACCAGGTTGACGTCGATCTTCTATTTTCCGATCACGCTGACCTTCTTTTTGGTGATCACCACCTACGCCACTCATCGATATCGCTTGTTCGACATCGAGTTTTATATCCCCTGGTCGAAGGTCCGCAAACGCAAGATGGTATTCTACGCGCGCATTCAGGCAACAATTGCCGAGATCGCGGATCTGCGCTCGGTGCGCGAGATCCTTCAGCTTCTCGCCGACACATTGCGCTGCCCGGTCGCCCTCGTTGGTGGGCCGCGGTCGATGGTAGCCGCCATCGAAGCACCGCAGCCGACCGTGGCGACCGCCCGTGAAGCGTTGACGCTAGCCGAATTTCCTCGCGTGGCATTAGAAAAGATCGACCGCATCGTCATCGCGCACGAGATTGCGGAGACGATGCCCGAGACGCATGCGCTCATGAACCGCCACGGCGTCGCCGCCATCGTACCCTTTCATCCGCATAGTGACGCCGCGGCGAACTGGATGCTCCTCGGCAAGCAGTTCAGCGAGCAGGTGTACACGCCGCTCGATTTCAAGGTCGTGGAGGCGCTGTTCGATCGCATCGCTGAACGCTTTCTCGACAAGCTGCTCCTGTTGCGCTCGCAGTTCTCCGAGGCCCGCCAGGACCTGCGCGACTACCATCGCCGCTTGGCAGTCGCGTGGGCGGACAAGGAGGCCATGCGCAAGGCCCTGGCGGCGGCGGAGACCGAAATTCGGGAACTTCGCGCCCGCAACGCCGCGTTGCTGCGGGAACGGTTCACGCTGGTTGAGACGGACCGACCGGCGCCGATCGTGACCACAGAAAAGACCCTCGACGAATATTTGGTTGAATACGAGGCGAACATCATCAAACAGACGCTCGCCTATTGCGACGGCAACCGGTCCGAGGCGGCGCAACTGCTCGGGTTGCGACCCAATACCTTGTACTACAAGATGAAACGCCTGGGCCTGGTGGACGACAAAAAAGGGCACTGATGCCGGCGCGAGCCTTCGCGGCGGCTATTTTTCGGTTCCGTTCATCGTTATGCAAAAAATGAGTGGTTGTCTTTACTTGTTAACGTAGGCTACTTCTTCTGTTTTTTTGGGACGTAATGGCCTAGTTCTTTAACCACGGCATCGGCGAATGAATGGTCAAGCACTTGTTCCACGCTCACATCCCCTTTGATCAAGCCCTGATCTTTAAAAATCTGCAGGTTTTTCTTCAAGCTCGTTTCGTTGACCTTGCCATCAGGATTACAGCCGTGCGGGACGATCATTTTGTAAAAATTTGGATTTTTAATCTCGGTGGATTGAACGAGAATATTGATTATTTCCTCCGCATTGGCGCCGGCGAGCCTGCCGTCCTTTAGCGCATCGTTGTAGTCGCGGGCTGCCCGAATGTAGGCGCGCATAAATTTCCGCGCGACTTCAGGATGGTTTTTGCTGAAGTCGTCACCATAGAGCAACACCGCAAGCTGATGATTGGGATCGATAACATCGCCACCGGCAAATCGTACCGCCGCCCCGCTTTGAATAGCCTGCGTCGAATTCGGTTCCGGCATGAAGGCCGCGTCGATCGCTTTATTCTGCAACGCTAACACCATCTGTGGAAATCCCATAAATATCTGTTCGACATCTTTTGGTTTTAGTCCGCCTTTTTTCAACGCCTCATGCAGGACCACGCTGCCACCGGAACCGTTCGCGGAGATGCCGACCTTTAATCCTTTCAGATCTTTAAAACTTTTGAATTTGCCGCTGTCGATCAAGTCTTTTCGCACCAGTTGCGACATAAAACCATAACCCGGCGGCATCGAGCCTTTATCGGCGACGATCTTGATATTGATCCCGCGCGCGGCGGCATTGTAGAGACCAGCCGAGGTCGCTCCGCCACCCACATCCAATTGGCCTGCGGTGGGGATCCCGTAAATATCTGCGCCAAGTGGGGCAATCATATTGGCGGCGGAATCAAACGCGATGAATGTTACCTCGATCCCTTCTTCTTTGAAGTAGCCTTTTTTATCGGCGATGAAGAAGGTTGCGTCACTGATACTGTTGGTAGTGCCGACGCGTACGGTAGTAGCTGCAAGCGCGTTGTTGTTGTTAAAACCCAATCCTGCCAAAATCACGACCGCGATGAGCGAGGAAAGGAGCGATGCAGGCAAGTGGAAGGCAGCGTGACTCAATCGAAAGAAACAGTCCATTGTGAGTTTTTTTGATCTTAAGTGTAATTAGACATTCATAGGCGCAAGATCCGACCGGGCGATCAACGCCTCTTTTGCTCCGTCTTGGAACGGCACTTTTCTTGGTAATACCAATGAAGCGGAGCGGACCTTATGAGCGTTCGGATCTAATCCCGGCGGAGCGATTCCTTTTTGCAGATTAAGCGCCGCCTTCATTAATCGCTGACGCGCCATGATGATGGCATTGTCGGTGGACACCAAACGTTCTTTCGTCCGGTCTTGGATCGGCCCCATACTTTCCTGCAGGGAAGCATCCTGCATGGCGATGCCTTTAACGCCACTGTAGGTCTTTCCCGCCTTCTGCGCCGCGCGATCGATGAGATAGTCGTTGTCTTTATTGGCGATCGCCCGATAGGTGCCGGGAATTAACTCGGCATACATGCCCTGTCCTGACTGCATCGCGGTCAGTTCTGTTTCGTTCAAGGGGCGCGTCGGGTGATGGCTCATGTTCCAAGTCCAACAGTTTTCATCGTCAATCGGTATCCAGGCATGGCCATTCAAGGCATTGCCGCCATAAGGCGGAATCAGGGTATACCACGGCATAATCCATTGGGTGATGCGCCAGTAGTAACTGTCCGCTTCGGCGTTTCTCCTGGCGCCGATCAATAAGCCGGCGGCGGATTCGATCACTTCGAATTTCGGGTGGATGTCTGCTTGATAGCGCGCGCCTTTGGTATCACGGTGCAGCGGGTCGCTGTGTAGCTCGCCACTATGCAAGAAGGAAACATGGCTGGAATCCAATCCTCCCTCCAAGGCCTGCAGATAATTGCTCTCTTGCAGCCGTTTAGAGACAAACCGCTGGTCAGCCGGGACCGTCGCCCACTCCAACGCCGGGAGCGCGGGTTTCAGTTCCGGCGGCCCCATATACGCCCAGATCACCCCGCCCTGTTCCACACAGGGGTAGGCTTTGAG
>DATGVQ010000098.1:0-8510 GCA_035300145.1 Acidiferrobacterales bacterium
GTAACATTTTCGCACGACCGAGAACTATGCAGCTTCGATGCGTTCATCAAACACTATCATTTGATTGATCCCGCATTGCAGCAGCTTGCGGTGATCGTACGCGGTGCGGACACGGCGAGACTTGAACTCGCGCCCCAGGCCCCCGGCCTGGTAGCGATCTCTCTGGGTTTATCCAGAACTTTTAGCGATGATCATGAGATGCTCAAACACGGCATGGTGATATATGACGCGCTTTATGCCTGGTGCAAGCAAGGGCAGGACGAGGTGCATACCTGGAATCCGGAAGCCTATCGATGATGGTTTCATGTAAAGTGCGTGTTGGATTCACGAACCTGTGTTAAGCGAGAATAATTCACGGAGGTGCCTATGAGTTATGCGATGAAACCGCTCTCGTGCGACCCGGCGAAACTGAAAGGTCTTTCTGAAAAGCTCATCGTGAGCCATTACGAGAACAACTATGGCGGAGCGGTAAAACGCCTCAATGCAATTAGTGACGAGCTGGCGAGTCTCGATTTTACTATTGCCCCGGTGTATGTGATTAATGGGCTGAAACGCGAAGAACTGATCGCGATGAATTCCATGATCCTGCATGAGGTGTATTTCGACAGCTTGGGCGGAGGCGAGCCTGATGGCGGGCTTCGCCGCTTGATCGAGCGCGACTTCACGAGCGTTGCGAGATGGCAGGCTCAATTCGCGGCCATGGGCAAGGCGCTTGGTGGTGGCTCCGGGTGGGTGCTGTTGACCTATTCCGTCCGAGACCGGAAATTAATAAATCAATGGGCATCCGATCACGCACATACCCTCGCCGGCGCAACGCCGATACTTGCGCTCGATATGTACGAGCACTCGTACCACATCGACTACGGCGCGAAGGCAGCGGCTTACGTTGACGCCTTTATGCAAAACATCAACTGGGGAAGCGCCTCGGGCCGGTTGCCTCAGGGAAGCTAGGGGCGTGGGGGCTTGAGGGCAGCGAGATGTGTGGCGCGCACGGCGCAAGTTTATTGAAGAGTGTTTTTGAGATATGGATCGTTCGTACCGGTGTTCCCGTGGACGATGTCGAAAACAAAAAGTGGCTATTTAACAGGAGATGAAGATGAAAACAGTTGGTATTCTGAATTACCGTAGTTTACTCATGTCGGTCGTTTTATTACTCGGAGCGGGGCTGGCAGTGAGCGTCGCTCTCGCTGAAGAGGGCGGGCATGATCAGACTGCGCTGATTAAAGCGCTTCCTCAAAGCAAGCACAGCTTGATGGATGGCCTGCGCCAGGCGACGAAGGCGCCGGAGGTTCCGATTTCTGCAAAGTTTGAGTTTGACGATGCAGGCAAACTCTCGCTTTCCGTCTATACCGCAGAAAAAGGAATCTCGGTAGATCCGGAAGACAACATCTTCAAGGAACTCGGTGGAAGTCCCGCGCAAGACCAGTGGACGCCGGAAGTCGAAGTATTCAAGGACGTCCCGCATGTGGCTCGCTCTTCGCAGCAGCTCACGTTGATGTCGCTTTCCCGGTTTACTCTGGCCGATATTGTCGCCAAGGCGCAGAAGGAGCATCAGGGCACGGTTTTCTCCATTGCTCCGACGGTGCGAAACCATAAGCCGGTATTTGTCGTGCTCGCAGCGGTTAAAGGCAAAGCCGTAGAGCTCGACTACAACGTCTCGGACGGAATGCTCATACCGAGCCGGCGCTAACATGTCATGCTACGAGCAACCAGCGGGGTGTATAGAAGCTGGAACATCAGTTCCTTGGGGTTTAGGGGCATGCATGTGTCTGCAATCACCGGCATTCGCCTCACGTATGGGTGCCGGTTTTTCTTGCTGGCGCTCTGCGTGAGTCTTCCCTCTCAATATGCCCTTGCCTATCGGCCGTTCGATTCTACCGACGCTGACGTTGCCCATGCAGGAGAATTCGAACTGGAACTCGGCCCCATCGGGTCCTTGCGCGAAGGCGCAAACAAATCATGGGTTGCGCCAGCGGTGGTCGCTAATTTTGGACTGCAGGATGACCGCGAACTCGTACTTGAGGGGCAGCGCCAGAGCTTGCGCGAAGGCACGCCGGATACTCCCTCGACCAGCCTGGTCGACACCGGTATGTTTATTAAGCAAATATTGCGTCGGGGTGTACTGCAAGGGGAGGCTGGGTTAAGCGTCGCAACCGAATACGGCGTGCTTTTGCCGGAGGTGCACGGCGAACACGGAACCGGGGCGTCGTTGGCCGGGATTGTTTCGCAGCGCTGGCCCGCAGCCACGGTTCATGTAAATACCGTTTTCGCGCTTAACCGAGAACATAATCCAGACGCATTCCTGGGAGTCATCATCGAAGGTCCCTACGACTGGCCGGTGCGGCCGGTGATGGAGTTATTCACCGAACACGCATCCGGTAACCCGCGTGTCGTCTCGCGACTGATTGGATTGATATGGCGCAGCACCGAACAACTGTCGTTTGACATCGGTATACGCTCGGCGTCTGCCGGTGATCAGCATATCGATGAGATCAGAGTAGGACTGACCTTCGGCATTGACTTAGGAAAATGAACATGAAAATCCCAAATAAACTGTTTGGCGTACTGCTGCTTCTAATTATATTGGCACTCGCAATGGTCGCGGGGTACGAAGAGGTTACCAAAGACGATGATGAAGTCTCCGAAGCCTCTGCGGTAGGTGTATCCAACGAAAACAGCAGCTTGCCGTTGAAGATCGTGGCTGATATCGAGCTTCCTGGACCCACGAATCGTTTCGATTACCAAAGCTACGATCCGCGAACGCACCTGCTGTTCATCGCCCACCTCGCGGCGGGAACGATCGTCGTGTTCAACACGGAAACGATGAAAGTCGTGGCCGAAATTCCGAATATAAGCCAAGTGCATGGCGTTCTTGTGGCGCCTGATTTAAACCGGGTCTATGCGTCTGCCACGGGGACAAACGAGATTGTCGTAATCGATGAAGGAAGCCTAAAAGAAGTGGCGAGAACCCCAGGCGGCGTCTATCCCGACGGCATGGCCTACGCGCCCGACGTACACAAACTGTATGTTTCCGACCAGGCGGGTAAAACCGAAACGGTTATCGATACTCGGCGCAACAAACGCATCGCGACGATTTCGCTTGGTGGTGAGGCCGGCAATTCGCAATACGACCCTGGTTCGAAACACGTGTTTGTCAACGTCCAAACACGCAACGAGCTCATGGAGATCGATACGCGTAGCGATACCGTCGTGGCCCGCCACTCATTGCCCGGCTCGGATCACAACCACGGCCTACTCATTGAGCCCTCACAGCGCCTTGCGTTTATCGCGTGCGAAGGTAATGGAAAGCTGCTCGTTGCAGACCTGCGATCAAAGCAGGTTATTTCGACGCATTCACTTGGGGAAGATCCTGATGTGCTCGCCTTCGACCAGGCGCTTCAACTGCTTTATGTCGCCAGCGAAAGCGGCGTGGTCTCCGTGTTTAAGGAGCAAGGACAAACACTGAACAAGATTGGAGAGGGTTTGCTGGCCGCTAACGCGCACAGCGTCGCGGTTGATCAGCAAACCCACCGTGTCTACTTTCCTATTCAAAACCTGCACGGGTGCCCGGTGCTTCGAATCATGGAACCTCACGGTAAATAGGTTAAGCGTTGTCTTTCGCGAAGGATGAGAAGTCTTCCGAAGACCCATTCCTTCGGAGATTTCGGCAGTACGTACCTAAGGTATCAAGCACGTCTATAGCTCAGTGCCCATAGATGGACACCCCCCGTTTTGGGGACGCATCCTAGTCAAAAACTTACAATGAATTCTCTGTCTTCCGGCAGGGAGTTTTTCCGCAAGCTGCTAACGTTTTCTCCGACGCAAGTCTCTAGGCGCAATTGAAGAAGGCTTTTAACGTGGCTAGCACTCTGAGCGAAAACAAGCTGAGTTCGCGAGCAAGTTGCGCAACTGCCGGCCTTTGACACTATTCTTTGACAGGAGGTGATTGCAATGAGCGTTAAGGAAAACCTGCAATTGATGAAAACGTTAGATGACGCATGGAACGCCCAGGACTGGGATACGTTCAACAAACGTCATGCCGATCATGTGGCGGTGTACTGGCCGGGCCAACCGGAGCCAACGCGGGGAATAAAGGCACATAAAGAAGAAGCCATTGAATTCTTCAAGACTTTTCCTAATCATATCGAGAACGACCCGTATAGGGTGCTCTTCGGTCGAGGCGATTGGACTTGTTCAGTTGCGAGATTTACGGGTACTATGAAAGGACCGATGAAGGGTCTTGATGGCAGGACGATTCCGCCTACGAACAAGAGATTCGAAATCGAGTTTTGCACGGTTGCCCACTGGAAGAATGGCGAGATTGTCGAGGAGAAGCTGTTCTACGACTTGGTAGGAATGTTGCGGCAGATTGGTGTGATGTGAGGAAAGTCGTGGATACCTGCGTACAGCCTATGGCAGAACTAACAGGAACTTATACGGCAGCCGCTCCAAAACCCTCATTGACTTCATGCTCCGGCCCCAGGCGCTAACTTGATAGATTATTCGCTGTTGATAAGGGAGAGGCAATGGCCGAACGATGTTCGCACCTTGATCAGATAAATGCGGTTACTCCGAGCGCAGAGGGGTGTGAAGATTGCCTGAGGACGGGTGGCACGTGGGTGCATCTGCGCCTCTGTAAAACCTGCGGGCACGTCGGCTGCTGTGATGACTCTCCGCACAAGCACGCACCGCAGGGTGATGAAAAACGAGTTTTTCAGCACCCTGCTAACCTGGACCTTAATAGTGCAACCCGCCTCACGAGCGGAATGAGAGGGGCGTGGTTTATGGGAAATGCAGCCGATGCTGATCCTGTCAGCCAGTGTTTAGGTTTTTATGGGAGCGAAATTGATGAATAGCATCTTATGGCCGGCGTTGCCGTTGGAAGAGTGGAAAGATACGTATGCTACGCTGCACATGTGGACCCAAGTCGTCGGCAAAATCTGTTTGGCGCAAACCCCGCTGATCAACCACTGGTGGAATGTGCCGCTGTATGTGACGGCCCACGGACTTACCACCTCGACATTGCCTTACAGAGGTCGAGCCCTCGAGATTGACTTCAACTTCATTGACCATCAACTTCTCATTCAGTGCGATGACGGAGCGACAGAGACTATCGCTCTAGCCCCACGCTCCGTAGCTGAGTTCTATCGAATGGTTATGCGCACATTGCACGGCCTTGGCATCGAGGTGAAGATATGGCCGGTGCCGGTTGAAGTGACGGACCCGATACCCTTTGAGGAAGATCACAAGAATGCCTCTTATGATGCCGACTATGCAAACCGGTTTTGGCGGATTTTGGTTCAGTGTGACAGGTTGTTCAAGCAATTCAGAAGCGGGTTTGTTGGAAAATGCAGCCCGGTTCATTTCTTTTGGGGAAGTTTCGATCTCGCCGTCACCCGCTTTTCCGGCCGGCGCGCGCCGGAACGACCCGGCGCCGACAGGATTACTGTGGAAGGCTATTCGCACGAGGTCATCAGCGGCGGATTCTGGCCCGGGAGTGGGAATATTGCAGGTCCGGCGTTTTACGCGTACGCGGCACCGGAACCCCTCGAATACAGTAGGAGCCGTGTGCAGCCTTCATCCGCTTTCTATAATCCACCCACCAAAGGATTTATTCTCATGTACGATGACGTTCGAAAGGCAGATGATCCGGACCAGATGGTCCTCGATTTTTTGCAGAGTACTTATGAGGCCGGTGCTGAGCTTGGAAAATGGGATCGTCGCAATCTGGAGCGGGACGCGAAGCTTTAAACCCGTTCCTGCTCATAAACCGGATTATGAATTTGGCTAGCCAGCCGGAACAATCCGCTATGAGCGGCCTGCGCCAGGCCACGGTGGACGACTTCAATCGCATCGCGGCGCTGGAGCGGGCCTGCTTCGGCGCCAGCGAGGGCGAGTTCTCGCCGCGCCAGCTGCGTGCGTTATTACGCAATCCCAATGTCTTTTGGCTAATCGGCGTCGATGCCGATGCGGTTGCCTGCTGGCTTAAGGCCGGCAACGGACGTAAGCGTTGGGCACGATTATATTCGCTCGCGGTGCACCCGGGCCTGCGCGGGCAAGGCTGGGGCGAGCGGCTAATCCTGGCCGGATTCGCCTGGATGGCGCGAAATGGGCTCGACGTTTGCCGCGCGGAGGTCAAACAGAACAACACCGCGGCGCGGCGCCTCTATGCCGGCTTGGGCTTCCAAGAAATCGCCGTGCTTCCCCATTATTACGAACCGAAACATCACGGGGTGCGCCTAATAAAAAGGTTGAACCCGACCACGGCTAGCTCAAGCAAAATCGACGTCGCGATCGGCAAATAGAACCGGAAGTCCCCGCGATCGATCACGCTATCTCCCGGCAGACGTCCGCGGAAAAGACATTAAGACTTAAAGTACGCGCGTTTCCTTGACGCGACCCTTACCTCAGATAAACATGAAACAAGGTTATACAGATGCTTCTGCATTGCCCGCCCGTCGAGTTACACTATTGTGTCGCTGGAGGACGCAAGACAATGCCAACAAACAGCTGCCACCCGATCGCGCCCCACCGCAAGCTAAGACGCCCCGATTGGTATGTCTCATGCTTGATGCTCGATCGTGCGCTCGATGCAATTCTGCGTCGGGTCAAACTGCATCGTGGTTACGATATTCCCTATCTCGCCGGCTATAGCCGTGACGGGAAAACGATCTATATCGATCGACATCTCCCACAAACCTTTACCTATCGGGGCAAGAAAGTAGCGGTGGACCGCTATCTCATTCTGCATGAGTCGGTGGAGAAGACTTTAATCGATCAACTTGGTCTGCACTATCTACACGCCCATCAGATTGCCACCCGGGCGGAGGAAGCCGCGGTACGCGCCGACCGGATTTCCTGGCGCGCCTATGACCACTTCATGCAACAGTACGTCAAGAAGGTGGGGAGTGAGGAACTAAAACGGGTTCCACGAAACTTGGACCTTACGCCCTATCGGGACGAGCATGATCGGGATCTACTCATGCGCTTGCAGGCGGCGGAAGATACCAATAAGGCCTCGCATACCATGAACCACAGAAGGCGGAACGCCGAGGCGAAGAGCCCGCGATAGCTGCCGCTTTGCGGTGGCGTATGGCCGAGCGCCGTTATTTTATGCGACGCCGCGACTGACGGTTTCCGCTCTCGTGTCCCCCAAATAACTTTCGGTAAGTTTGTAGCCGGATGGAGCGAAATCCAGGTCACCGCGAAGGTCCCGGATTTCGGCGCTTTGCGCCTTCATCCAGGCTACAACAGGAAGGCGAGAGGGATTTTGCAGCACCTAACATAGATAAAGTTATTTATAGGACGCAACACGAGACACAAGCATAATTCTATTGCCGCGAGCAAGCGCACAAGTATCCAACGTGGGCTACAATTTCAGTTGATGGGGCGCCGGCAGTATCCAGGCGCTTCGATAAGAGCAAGATCTCCAATGCGAAGTCTGCGTCCTGCTGCTGTAGCCACTGTTTGCTCCCTGGGTTTCGTATTATCGTTCTACGGCCCCGACATACTGGCTTGCAGGCTTTACACGGTTGACGAAAATCCTGCACACAATAACTCGGATACAGTGAATCAGCCAACAACTGAGGAAAGCAGTGCTATACCCCAGCAGCCACTCAATCCTGTTGCGGCACGTTGTTTGTTTTGCTCGGACTATCTGCACCTTTTAGGTCAGGACATTGGATACGTGTTGGCCGCCCCTATGCATTGGGAAGAGCCTGAGCGGCAAACCTTTTTCCAAGACACGTTGATTGTCGTCGGCGCCATGGTTCTACTTGATGGGTCGGCAAAAGAGGCTGCGCTGGACAATCAAAATGGCACGACGAGCAGGACAATCGCCAATAGCTTTGAGCCCTTTGGTGCCAACTATTCTTTCGCGGTTCTAGGCGGATTTTATCTAGCCGGTGCTGTCTTCGATCAACCCGGTGCCGCCGGCGTTGCCCGAGATGGCGTTGCAGCGAGTATCATCGCGAGCGGTATGATCACCCCATTCTTGAAGGTGACCGTCGGCCGTATCCGGCCGAATCACAGTGATGGCGATGAATTTGGTCCCTTCAAAGGCGGCCAGTCCTTCCCCTCGGGTCATACCACGCAGGCCTTTGCCGTCGCCTCCGTAATTTCAGAGCATTACAATACCTTATGGGTACGTAGCGCGACTTATGGAACCGCCTCCCTCGTTGGCTATGCCCGGATCGATCACAATGCCCACTTTCTGTCGGACGTGTTGGCCGGCGCAATGATCGGGACTGCGGTCGGGAAATCGGTCGTGCATTTCAATGCGCGAACTGGGGATCGGGTGCAAGTCTTACCTATCATTACGCCTGGAGAGCGGGGATTAACGTTGCAGTGGTTGTTCTAAGTCGGTCTTAGCAAAGACAGGAAGAGAAGCTGAAAGATGTGTATAGGTTGACCAAATCAATTCGGATCTCACAAAACATTAACCTAATCAATAATGATGGGTAGTGCATTAGAAAGTGGAATGCAACCGCAGAGAATAAACCGTTGCTGGA
>DATGVQ010000099.1:0-21833 GCA_035300145.1 Acidiferrobacterales bacterium
GCAAAGACAGGAAGAGAAGCTGAAAGATGTGTATAGGTTGACCAAATCAATTCGGATCTCACAAAACATTAACCTAATCAATAATGATGGGTAGTGCATTAGAAAGTGGAATGCAACCGCAGAGAATAAACCGTTGCTGGAACGGCATTAAGAACTCGTAGCGGCAAATTGGAGCCCAAAGGCAGAGAAATAGGGACGGAGAAGGGGAATCATTCAGAAGGAGTTGATATTTCCTAATTTTTAGATCTTGCAAAACGGTTAAATAAAAAAGCTCGATTGCCGGCCATGTTTCGTATCAAATTCCGTTAATTTAGGCAATTCTTAAAAAAGGTTTATATTCCCCGCACTCATGTCGCCTTTATGGCATGCTTTTAGCATATGCTGCGCCTGGAATATCGGGGAAGCATATTGCAAAGCCTGCCTACCGTGCGCTACTATTGGTTCGCCCTCTCGCCTGTTTTAAATATCCTCGACTAAAACGCAGACAGGTACTGCGGCATCCTAGTGCAACAGTTCACCCAGGAGATCCAGTCATGACAAAACATTCCACAATAGAAGGCATGATTACCGGGGGCAAGTTCCCCGGTGCATTCAAACCGCTCGTTCGGGCGGCGCTCCCATTGCTGCTCGCCTCTTTATTCGGGGCGAGCGCGGTTTGGGCTGATGATGAAGTGCCCGTCAAGCTTCTCACGACCATTCCTTACCCACCCGACGTTCATGCCTTGCACGCCTTCGATATCAGCTGGGTCGATGCGGACACCCAACTGTACTATCTCGGCGATCGTTCCAATGCGAGCGTCGACGTTTTCGACGTTAAAAATAACAAATTCGTGAAGCTCATCAAGGCAGGGTTCACTGGAGTCGTCTTCAACGCCGCGGGCGCGGCGAACAACGACAAATCTGGCCCCAACGGCGTCGTCGTATCCGGACGCTGGCTGTTTGTGACCGACGCACCCAGCCGAGTGGTCGCCATCGACCTCACGACAGACACGGAGGTCAGCGAAGTCAATACCGGCGGCGCGCCCGGCCTGCGTGCCGATGAACTGGCGTACGACTCGCGCGATGGGCTCATCCTTGCGGTGAATAACGCCGACGACCCGCCGTTCGCCAGCTTGATCAAGGCGGACAACGGACACCTCAGCATCGTAAAAAGAATCACCTTTGATGCGGCCCATGGGGTGGACGCGAGCAACGGCGCAGAACAACCGGTCTGGGATCGCGGCACCGACAGCTTCTATATCTCGATACCGCAAGTGGGCCCCAACCTGGAAGACGGGGCAGTGGCGAGAATCAATCCGCACAGCGGCGAGGTGGACGCGCTGTTTCCGGTGAAGTTCTGCCAGCCCGGTGGACTCACGCTCGGCCCGAAGCAGGATCTGCTCATCGGCTGCAGCGTGGTCTTTGATACTGCCGGTAAGGGGTGGAACGCGGCGGATCCGAATTCCGCTGCGCCCACCCAGGTTATTCTGGACGCCAGAAACGGCAGCATCGACAGATTCGTTGCGGGAGTCGGGGGATCCGACGAAGTCTGGTTCAACCACGGCGACGAACGCTATTACACCGCGTCCCGCAACAACCCCACGGGCCCCGTGCTCGGCGTCATCGACGCGAAGAAGCAATCCCTGGTCCAAATCGTTCCGACGGTCAACTCTGCCGGGAAGGCGAACGTCTTCCCCGCGGGGACCGCGCATTCGGTGGCCGTCAATTCCCAAAACAACCACGCGTTGGTGCCTTTGCCGGCCAACAACGTCGTCCCCAACTGCCTGCACGGCTGTATCGGGGTGTACGGGACGCCACACCACGACGACGATTGAGGTCTGGTTCAACGCGGGCGATAGGCGCTGCTACGCGATCTCCAATTCGGCAACAGCGCTCGCGTAGAAAAGACAAGGGCCGGCAGTTTGCCGGCCCTTTTTTTGCGCGTTGGCCGCGGCGCCACGCACTTCAAAGTGCGTCAAGGGAATTGTGCCGGGATGGAGTCGTCGCCAATGGAGATCGGCTGTATTCCGGTGAGAGAAACAGCACGGTGAAAGTCTACGACGTCGATTCGGGCGAGCGCATCAACACAGTGAGCACCGGGGGGCTCTTTCGTGCCGACGAGATGGCAATAGGCGACAAGGGGCGTGCGCTGCTGGTCGTGAACAATGCGGATGCCCCGGCCTTCATGACGCTGATCTCGACCAAGCCTGGGAACGCGATCCTGTTCAGCCACGTCACGGTCCCGGGGGCGACAGGTGGTATCGAGCAGCCGGTGTGGGCCCGAGGGACGAAGCGCTTCTACATTTCGGTGCCGCAGTTGAACGATAGTCCCACCGACGGTGGCGTTGCGGTATTCAATCCGAAAACCGGGATGGTCGAGCAAGTCTTCCATGTACCGGGTTGCCAGCCGAATGGGATTGCGCTCGGGCCGCATCAGCACTTGCTGCTCGGCTGCGCTAACCGGTCGGGCCCCACGACTGCCTCCTCGACTATCACCAACGCCAAGGACGGCACGATCGTCGCAACCATCCCGCAAGTCGGTGCCTCGGACGAGGTGTGGTTCAACCGCGGTGACGAGCGCTACTACCTCGCCGCGAGACAAAACCCGGCCGCGCAAGGGGGCCGTCGCTGGGCGTGATCGATGCGCAGACCAACACGTGGATCCAGAACGTCCCGACCTTTGGCAACGCGCACTCGGTCGCCGCGAACGCACGCACGAACGAAGTATTTGTACCGTTGGGCGTGCCGTTGGCCACAGACGCGCCGTCGTCGCCGTGTCCACACAGCTGCATCGGCGTGTATGCGGCGGAGGATGAGCACGACGATTGAGATTTTTCCGGTCTGGCATTGCATCGACAGCGTGCAAACGCAGGCGATGTTTGTAGAATAGGAGTTGGGTTCATCTCGGCCTATGGCCGAGATGAACCGGGAGGCGCATACTCGGGACTGCATGAAAATCAGTGTGTCAGTAAGGCTTCCTGTTAGCGCAAAAGTTCTCGTATTGACCGGGAGCGCTTCGTGATGACGGATGTTATCCTGCATTCACGCGCAAGCCTGCTTGTCACCTTATTTTGGTTCTGGGCAATTTCCTTGAACGCGGTCGCCATAGGTGCTGCGCACGAGGAGCCTCGTATGACCCCGCTCATGGAAGCGGCCTACAAAGGCGACCTCGTCGCCGTCAGGGCCTTGGTTAAGCAGGGGGTAAATGCCAACGAAAAGGCGAGTTACGGCGCCACCGCCTTGATGATGGCGGCCGGTGGTACGCCAGTGGCTCGGCAGACCTATGAAGGTAGCACGGAAGTGCTCGCGTACCTGATCGACCACGGCGCCGAGGTAAACGCAGCCGGTGGCAACGATACGACAGCACTTCGTTTTGCCATCATGCATCACAACGTCGCGAGCGTGCAGGTGCTGCTCGATCATGGGGCCGACGTTAATATCGGCCGGCGCTCGGGGCAGACGGCCTTGTGGGAGGCGGTTTCGCGTAACGATCCGGGAATCGTAAAGCTTTTGCTTGACCATGGCGCGGCAGTCAACGGCTATGCCGATATCAATGGCCACACTCCCTTGATGGTCGTTGTGGCTCAATACCATCCATTTCCGACGGACGTCAACGCCAATACGCCCTGGTGGGAGGTTCTCATCAAGACTCGACCGCTTATGATCCAGAACGACATCGTGGACATGCTGCTTGCGCACGGGGCGGAGACAAACAGGGTCGATCGCAACGGGGAAACTGTGTTGACTCTCGCCGCTCAAGGGGGCCGTACCAGTATCGTCCAGCCGCTGGTTGAACACGGCGCACGGATCAATACGCCAAACCGTCATGGCATAACGGCCTTGATGATTGCGGCCGGCGACGGTAATGAGACGCTCGTAAAATTTCTACTCAAAAAAGGAGCCGATGTCCGGCTTAAGGATGCCACCGGCAACACTGCCCGACAGTATGCCGAGAGGCGGGGATATACCGAGGTGGTGCGACTGCTGGAGGGATCATAAAGTGGAACCGGCAATCCTTATGCGATGAGTCAGGGATAGCGGATGCGTCGGCGAAAGCTTAAGATAAACACCACCGGGAGCTTTACCAAACTTCAGGAAGACCGTGTGCACTTTCGTTTTTAAACGATTATTAGCAAGTGGGGGGTTATTATGCATAAAAGCGCAATACTGGTCTGGAAGCTGCTTGTAGGCGGACTCTTTTTCATTACCGTTGCGGTCTCGGCCGAAGTCGGCGTCAGCGACACCGCTATTCTGCTCGGTCAGTCCGCTGCCATGAGCGGTCCCGCGGCCGATCTCGGTAAACAGATGAGAGAAGGCGCCATGCTCTATTTCGAGCTTATCAACCGCCAGGGCGGTGTATATGGCAGAAAAATTAATTTAATCTCTTTGGACGACGGCTACGAGCCGGACCGCGCCATGCCCAACACGCGCAAGCTTATTGATGAGCATAAAGTGTTCGCCCTGTTTGGCTACGTGGGCACGCCCACGAGCTATGCCGTCATGCCGATGATCACAGACGCCAAAATCCCGTTTTTCGCGCCGTTCACCGGCGCGGAAGGATTGCGCCATCCGGTGAACAAATACATTTTTAATATCAGGGCCGGTTATATCGACGAGACGGAAAAACTGGTCGATTGGGCAGTCGCCAATCACAAGACGAACATCGCCGTTTTTTATCAGAACGATTCTTACGGGAAGGCGGGCCTGCAAGGGGTGGAACTGGCGATGAAAAAACGCAAGTTAAAAATCAGCGCCCTGGGCACGGTGGAGAGAAATACAACCGAGGTGGCCGAGGCAGTGAAGGCCATCAAAAAGGTGCATCCCGACGCCATCATTATGATCAGCGCCTACAAATCTTGCGCGGAGTTCATCCGCCAGACTATAAAAGCGGGCATCGACCCGGTATTCATGAACGTATCCTTTGTTGGCAGCCAGGCGCTGGCTTCACAATTGGGCGAAGACGGCCATGGCGTTATTATTTCTCAAGTAGTGCCGTTTCCCTGGGACCCGACGCCTGCGGTCGCCAGGGAATTCCAAAAATTAATGAGCAAATACCTGCCTGGTAGCCAGCCTTCCTTCAACAACCTGGAAGGGTTCATTGCCGCTAAGATATTTACCGAAGCGCTGAAGCGGACAGGCAAGGATCTCACCCGCGAAAAGCTCATCACCATCCTGGAATCATTCCGCAAAGTGGATATCGGTGATTTCGCGGTCACCTTTACGCCCTCGGACCACAGCGGTTCGAGCCTGGTCCAGCTAACCATTATCATCGGCAAGAATGGCAAGTTCATGTACTTTAGTTCATGAAAAATAGGGGATTACCTACAGCGCACACATCGGTAAGCTAGTTGCGCCTCTTCACCTGAGCCGGAGGCAGGGTGATCGATTTGATTACGTGGGTAGGGCCATACTGATCATCAAAGCCGTAGGCAGTGATGCGCACACTGCCGCTTTGATGAACCTTGACCGTGGCCCAAGCGTAGGTGCGATCAGTCGCTGGATTGATGGTTGCAGCGGCCGGTTTGACTTCGAATGGAGAGCCGCCGGAGCCGACTAATACCTGCCACGCCCTGCCGCCTTGGGCGGTGCGCGGCTGCAGCATGTTGAAAATGTGCTCGTGGCCGCAGAAATAGGTAGCGCCATATTGTTCAATCACATTCCAAAAGGCGTCACGACTGGCCAGATCGATGTCTAGCCCAGCAGGGCTGGACGGAAGTGGGGCGTTAGGGTTTGTTCCGTAGTGGTACGTGTAAGCCGGCTTGTGGCCAAAAACAAAGAAGTGCCGGGCGCCGCGGGCCTGGGCAGCGGCGAGATCTGCAGCCAGCCAGTTCACCGGCGCGTGCCCGTCTCTGCCAACCGGATCGGTGTTGATGATCGCGAAATGCGAACCGCGGAAATCGAAGCTGTAGGAAAGCTTGCTCTGGTCGGTGGCAAGACCATCATATGCGCTGTTGTTGGCGACGTTCACGTGTTGCGGCTGCTCGCCAAAAAGGCTGGTGAAACGGTTGTTGTCGAGAATCAGGTCGCTCATGTTGGCGCGCCAGGCATCTTCATTGACCGCGACCGCTAGCACCTTCTTGCCGCAAGACTTACACTGTATTTCGTGGTTGCCCGGCACGGGGACGACGTAGGTGCCGGCTTCCATCAGAGGGGCGACCATGCCGCGCCAGAACGCGTACTGCTGATAGAACTTCATTAAATCGGAACCGACGATATCCGCTATGGTCGTGTTGTTTACAGGAACCGTCGCGTTCCCGTAGGCCATGATCATGTCACCGTTGAAGAATAGGAAGTTAGGCTTTTCCGCTTGCACGGAGCGGATGATGCGCGAGAAAACCTTGGTATTTTGGAGCCACAGAGCGTCCTGGCCGGAGAGAGGAATGGTCGTCGGATCCGGGGTCGCCGGGTCCTGGCGGGAATCGCCCACGGTGGAGAAGGACAGAACGACGGGATCAGCCGGTTCTGCCGATTCGATCCATGCTGTCTGTTCGCCGCGTTCACCCTGTTCAGCATGCGCGGCTTGGATCCGAAGCGCGACGACGAGGAAAACGACTGCGGCAAAAATTTGGCCGTACCGGGAGGATCGAAACTGATTAAACACGCGGTTTTCCCTCTTCATGTGGCATAAAATGACATTTAATTAGCGCGCCGTAACTTTAATCAGGTGGTCGCTGGTCCGACGCCAATCAGGCAAAAGTTAGTACTAATTATCTCCGTCTTTCTGTTTTTATCAAATTCTTTGATTAAGAATAGCCCACTTTTACGCAGGTGGCCAAAAAAGACACCATGCGATGCGGCCATCTGATATTACCCTCAGCACGCCGCCACGCCTAAAGGCTACGAGTAAGCTATTTACCGAGGAGGCGAATCTCCTTCAATAGGGCTGTACCGAGCCTTATCACCCTGAGATAATTTTTGTGTCCTGTCCAAGTTTATTTCTGAGCGATTTGAGGTAGGAATCGATACTGGACTGCGGGCTCTATGCGATCAGCTCGCGCTCTCCAGTCAACCGCCCGCAGTCCATTTCATTATTTTGTCTTCCTTTATTGTTCTCTATGCGGAGTAGATGGAACGGTATTTGCAGAGTATAGGGAGGGTCAAAAAGCGCATAGCGTTTATACATAAGGTGGGACAATGAACATTTTAAGAGCGTGGGTGGCTAATTTTCTGCTTGTTTTATTGGTCGGTAGCTTTATTGCGGGATGCGGAAAAGAAGAAGAGAGGCTGAGCAACCGCGATATTTATCTCTATCAGGGCGCGGATCGCGATCAAAAGCTGATCGCGAAGGCAAAACAAGAGGGCACGGTGATGATTTATAACTCGATGTTGCCCAAAGATTTGGAGCCGATCAGTCAGGCGTTTGAAAAGAAATATGGCATTAAAGTAACGTCTTGGCGCGCTTTTCCGGAAAAGGTCATACAGCGCGCGCTCATCGAGATCAAGGCGGAGCGGTATCAAGTTGATGTGCTCGAAGTGAACGGACCGGACATGGAAAAGGCCTACCAGCAGGGTCTTTTGGAACAGTTCTATAGCCCGGCATTTAAGGACATTTCCGCGGAATCCTTTCCTAAACACAAATATTATGTGCCCGATCGTATCGCCCTATTTGTCCTGGGTTACAACACGAAACTGGTAAAACCGAATGAAGTGCCGAACTCCTACGAAGACCTGCTGAATCCAAAGTGGAAGGGCAAGTTTGCCATAGACATTGCCGACGTTGATTGGTTTGTGGCGGTGGTCAAGGCGATGGGAGAGAGTAAAGGCATCGACTATTTCAAAAAGATGGGTGTCATGCAGCCGGTGATGCTTAATGACCAAACACTGATCGGAGAGATGATCGGATCCGGCGAAGTCCTCTTCGCTCCAAATGTTTATAATCAGGCGGTCGAGAGATTGAAACAGAAGGGTATTCCCATCGAGTGGAAACCCTTGCAGCCGGCTTTCGGCCGCGCCGGCACCATTGGCTTGGCGAAAGTTGCGCCGCATCCAAACGCCGCCCTGCTGCTGGCCGACTTTATTCTTTCCAAAGAAGGGCAGGAGATTATCAGAGACCGCGGTCGTATCCCGGTCAATTTAACGGTAGATAGTCCTATGAGTAAATTTAACTATCAGCTCGTTGATCCGACGCTTAGCCCCGAAGAACGGGAGAAGTGGACAAAGCTTTGGTCTGAGCTCTTTTTTGCTCAGAAGACGGCAGAAAAATAATCTCTGCTCTAGCAGCAGGCGAGCGAATCGCCGGTGAAAAGGTAATGAAATACTCCTTTCGGCACGGCGGCCTTCGGTCCGCACCGAAGCCGTGGGGCAGAGAAGGTACGCGTCACGCCACCATCCGCTGTTCCGCGGTTTCGGGTTGCCTGGCGAAGACCGGCTGACCGCCGGACGATCAGTCCCGGCGCCACCGTCGCATTAGGCCTTGCTTGTGGCAACAGCCGGCGCCTCTTCGGCTCCCCGCCGCTTGGCGTGATCCGCGGCGAGGAACATGTACATCGCCGGCACTACGAACAGCGTGAATAGCGTACCGATGGAAATGCCGGTCGCGATTACCAGACCCATGTTGAAGCGTCCCACTGCGCCAGCACCAGAGGCGGTCACCAAGGGTAGCACGCCCAGCACCATTGCCGCGGTGGTCATCAGGATCGGCCGCAGACGGATGCCGGCGGCCATCTGCACTGCCTCGCGCTTGCTCCGGCCCTCGCGTTGCTGATCGTTGGCGAACTGCACGATCAGGATGCCATGCTTGGCGATCAGCCCGATCAGCGTCACCAGGCCCACCTCGGTGTAGATGTTGAGGCTTGCGCCGCCGGCCCCGAGGGAGATAAAGATCATCGCCCCGCAGATGGACATCGGCACGCTGATCAGGATGATAAGCGGGTCGCGGAAGCTTTCGAACTGGGCCGCCAACGCCAGGAAAATAATGATCAGCGCGAAGGCGAAGGTGACCAGCAGCGCCGACGACTCATGTTCGTACTGCCGCGACTGGCCGGCATAGTCCACGCTATAGCCTTGCGGGAGCACTTCCTTGGCGAGGCTCTTCATGGTATCCAGGGTCTGCCCGAGCGTCACGCCCGGCATCGGCACGCCGGAAATGGTCGCGGAATTGAGCTGCTGGAAATGGTTGAGAGACTCGGGCACTACGCCCGTTTTCAGGCTGACGATGGTCGCCACCGGTATCGCCGTGCCGTTCTTGGTGTTGATGTAATAGTCCTTGAGCTGATCGGCATTCAACCGCTCACTCTGCTTCACCTGGGGAATCACTCTATATGAACGTCCGGCGAGGCTGAAGTAGTTGACGTAACCCCCGCCCAGCATGGCGCCCAGCGAGTTGCCGATGTCACGCATTGTCAGCCCAAGTTGTGCCGCCTTATCGCGCTCAATCACCACGCTGGTCTGCGGCTTGTCGAACTTGAGGTCTTTATCCAGGAACGCGAACATGCCGCTTGCCTGCGCCTTGGCCATCAGATCCTCGGCGACCGGGTTGAGCTGCTCGTATGAATCGGTAGTGCCGATCACGAACTGCATCGGCAATCCGCTGCCGCTACCCGGCAAAGGTGGCGGCTGGAACACCGCCGCACGGGCGCCTGCAATCTGCGCGAGACGGTTTTGCACTTCCGTCTGCAACTGATCCGCTTTTTTCTTGCGCTCATTCCAGGGTTTCAAGACCATGCCTGCGATGCCCGAGTTGAGGCCGCTGATACCGTCGAGCTGAAACACGTGGTCCGTTTCCGGGAAAGCGGCGAACAGCTCGTAGACCTGGCGCGAGTTGAGCTGCGTCTGTTGCAGCGTCGCGTTCGGCGCTGTCGTCAGCAGAGACAGGATGACGCCCTGGTCTTCCTGCGGAGCGAGCTCGGACTTTGAAGTCGCGTACAGAAAATAGATGCTGGACAGCACGATCACGGCGAACACCGCAACGACGGGCAGAGAGTTGAGAGCGCCGCGCAGCACCCGTTCGTAACCGCCGCGCACGCGATCGAACTGGCGATTGATGAACTTAACGAAACCGCCCTGGCCGTTGTGAGTGTAAGGTTTGAGGAAGCGCGAGCTCATCATCGGCGAGAGCGTAAGCGCGATGATGGCCGACACGGTGACTGCACCGGCGAGCGTGAACGCGAACTCGGTAAACAGGGCGCCGGTCAGACCGCCCATGAAGCCGATGGGCAGATATACCGCAACCAGCACCACGGTCATCGCGACGATCGGTCCGACCAGCTCGCGGGCGCCGATCAGCGCCGCCTCAAGCGGCGATTTGCCTTGCTCGATATGGCGGTTGACGTTCTCCACCACGATGATGGCATCGTCCACCACCAACCCAATAGCCAGTACCAGCGCGAGCAGCGTCAGCAGGTTGATGGTATAGCCCAACACCAGCATGATGAAAAAAGCGCCGATGAGCGACAGCGGCATGGCGATCACCGGGATCAGGACGGACCGTGCGGAACCGAGGAACAGAAAAACGACCGCGGTCACAATCAGCAACGCCTTGATGAGCGTGCTGATCACTTCGTTGATGGAACTGTTCACGAACTTGGTGGCGTCGTAAACGATGTTGCCTCCGAGCCCCTGCGGCAGCTGCTCCTGGATGGCTGGAAACGCCTTGCGCACGTGATCGATCACGGTCAGCAGGTTGGCGTTTGGCGCGACCTTAATGCCGATGTAAACGGCGGTTTCGCCGTCGAAACCCACCGCCGTGTCGTAGTCTTCGGAACCCAGCGTGACGTTGGCCACATCGCCGAGGCGCACGTTTGCACCGTTCTGCGATTTGACCACCAAGTCGCGGAATTCCTCCACCGAGTGGAGCCCGGTGTACGCAGTGAGGTTGATCGTCACCATCTGGCCTTGCGTGCGCCCGACGGCGGAGATGAAATCGTTATTGGTCAGCGCGGTGCTCACGTCGGCGGCGGTCACGCCCAGCGCCGCCATCTTCTTCGGGTCCAGCCAGGCGCGCAGCGCGAACTGGCGCTTGCCCAGGATCTCGGCGGTCTGCACGCCCTCCAGCGTCTGCAGCTTGGGCTGGACCACCCGGATCAGATAATCGGTGATCTTATTGGTCGGCAAAACCTTGCTGTAGAAGCCGATATACATCGAGTCGATAGTTTCACCGATAGCCACGTTGATCACCGGCTGCTGCGAGCCGGTCGGCAACTGATTGAGTACCGCATTGACCTTGGTATTGATTTCGGTGAGCGCCCTGCTCGAATCGTAGTTCAGGCGCAGCGTCGCCTGAATAGTGCTCATGTTTTGCGAACTGATGGAAGTGAGATAGTCGATACCGTTGGCCTGCGCGACTGAGTTCTCCAGCGGGGTGGTGATGAAGCCTGCCACCAGCGTTGGATCAGCGCCGGTGTAGGTGGTGGAGACGGTCACCACTGCATTCTGGGTTGCCGGATACTGGCGCACGGACAGCAGCCCGAGCGAACGCAGACCCAGCACCAGAATCAGCAAGCTGACCACGGTGGCGAGTACCGGTCTGCGAATGAAAATGTCGGTGAAGCGCATGGAGTCTACCTCTAGTTACTGGTCAATGGGCTTCGGCGCGGGGTCGTTACTGGGCTGCACCTTGTTGTTGATGATGATCTCGGCTCCGTTCTTGAGCTTTAACTGGCCGCTGGTGACCACGATGTCACCTGCCTTGACGCCGGAGAGGATCGCTACCTGGTCGCCGCGGGTTGCGCCGGTATTCACAAAGCTCTGCTTGGCGGTAAGGATAGGCTTGCCGTCCGCGCTCTTGCCGGTCTCCTGGACAATATAGACGGTCGCGCCGTAGGGGTTGAAACTCACTGCCGTCTGCGGCAGCGTCAGATAACGTTGTACACCGCCGGCGTCTATGTTGACCGAAGCGAACATGCCCGGCAGCAATTCGCGCTTGGGATTGCCGACGACGGCCTCAATCTGGACATTGCGCGTATTCGAGTCCACCTTGGGGTCGATCGCGTTGGTTTTGCCCGTGAATATCTGCCCCGGATAGGTGTCGGTGACGGCCGTCACTTTCTGCCCGATCGTAATACGCGACAACTGCTGCTGCGGCAGCGAGAAGTCGACGTAGATCGGGTCGATGGATTGCAGCGTCACGATCTTGTCGCCGGGGTTCATGTACTGCCCGGGGTTGACGGTGCTGATGCCCAGCCACCCGGCGAAGGGCGCGCGGATGGCTTTCTTCGCGACGAGCGCCGCCTGTTGGTCGACCTGCGCCTTCTTGCTCTTGAGGTCTGCCGCAGCGGAATCCAGGGTCGCCTTGCTGATGGCCTGCACCGCGTACTGCGCCTGGTCGCGCTGGTAGACGGTCGCCGCCAATTCGGCGGCGGCTTCGAGCGCACGCAACTGGGCAACGTCGGAATCGGCATTGAGCTGCACCAGCAGCTGGCCCTCCTGGATGTTATCGCCGGACTTAAAATGCAGGGAGCGCACGACGCCGGCGATTTCCGTGGTCATGTCAACACCGCGCACGGCGCGCAAACTGCCCACCGCGTTGAGCTGGGGCTGCCATGACTGAAAGTCGGCGGTCGTGGTGGTCACCGTGGCCGGCGGCGCCTTGTTGGCGGCCATAAACTTCTTGATCTTCTGCGCCTTGAATATTTGAAAGCCGAAAATGCCGCCAAACAACAGGCCGACAATCAATAGCATGATTACCATTCGCTTGGTCATTGCCTACTTCTCCATTCGCGTCCTGGCGATAACAAGAACAGGTTCAATTCTTCATTTCTACGGGCACCGCGTCGGCTTGCGCCGGGTGGTTCCACCATCCACCCCCGAGCGCCTGGAACAGCGCCGCCGTGTCGGCATAGCGCGCAGCCTGGGCCTGAATCAGATTGATGCGTACCTGCTGGTATTGACGCTGTGAGTCGAGCAGGGAGAGATAACTTACTGCCCCAAGCTCAAACTGCTTCCGGGCCAGATCAAGCGTGTCGCGTGCGAGGGACTCGGCTTCGGCCTGCGCATTGAGTGTCCGCGCATCAGCTTCCAGCGCGCGCAGCGTGTCAGCGACGTTCTGAAAGGCCTGTAACACCGTCACACGATATTGCGCCGCGGCCTGATCGTAGCTAGCAACCGCAGCGCGGCGTTTGGCGGTCAACGCCCCGCCGTGGAACAGGGGCTGCAGTAGTGATGCCCCCAGGTTCCAGATGCTGGCGCCACTGCTAAACAGATCGCCGCTCCTATTCGCCTGCGAGCCATAACTGCCGGTGAGCGTGATCTGCGGATACAGGTTCGCCGTGGCCACGCCAATCTGGGCACTTGCCTGATGCAGCAGCGCTTCCGAGGCGCGAATATCCGGGCGCTGGCGGGCCAGCAACGACGGCAGGCTCACCGGCAGCTCCTGCGGCAGCTGAAGCACTTCCAGGGTGAACGCAGGCAGTGCTGCCTCGCTCGGCAGCTTGCCCGCGAGTACCGCCAACTGGTGGCCGGTTTGCGCAAGGTCTCTTTCCAGCGGCGGCAATGTGGCCCGGGTTTGCGCGAGCTGTGTCCGCTGTGCGAGCACGTCAGAGCCGGATACGCCACCGACCTGGAACTGATGTTCAACGACCTCGAGCTGTTTCTCCTGCGCCGTCAAAATGTCCTGCGTAGCCTGGATTTGCGCGCGCAGCGAGGCTTGCTTCACTGCGGTAGTAACGATGTTGGAAGTGAGCGTGAGATATGTCCCCTCGAGCTGAAAGTTTTGGTAGTTGACCTGCGATTGCAGCGCCTCCAGCTGGCGCCGATAGCCACCGAAAATATCCAGCGTGTAGGAAACACTTACCGACGTGTTGTAAAGATTGAATACGCCTCCCGGAATGTTCGGCTGGCCGAAAGCCGCGCCCGAGGCCCGCTCGCGGTTGCCCGAAACATTCAGGTCGATCGCCGGCGCCAGCAGCGCACCGCGTTGGGCACGCAGGTTCTCCTGTGCCTGGCGCAGCGTTGCCTGTGCCGCTTCCAGGGTTGGGCTACCGGTCAGCGCCTGGCGGACCAACTGATCCAGCTCCTCGGAATGAAACAGCGTCCACCATTGAGCGGGTATATCCTGTCCGTCGACAAAGCGTTGCGCCGTGCCGGCGATGCCTGGCGCCGCCGCCGTTTCCTGCGGCAACGCCGTCGGCGTGTACTTGTCCGTATTGGGGGCCTCGGGTCGGCGAAAATCGGGGCCGACCGCACACCCGGCTACCGCCACTCCGGCAATTACCGAAACAATCGAAATCCTGAGTCTGTTGCAGGGGTTCATGTTGTTACCATCCAAACTGGTATGCCGATAGGGACGATCGGTGAACGTCCGGCTTCCAAGCTCTCCCTCGGCGGCGTCTGCCGTTACCATCGGATATTAGCGTTTGGGTGGATTATTAGCGCTTGGGTAGATCAATTTGAAGAGACTAAAGACCCCACGATCAAAGCCACCGTACCGCATTCGTATCAATGACAGCGCTGGACAGGGACGTCCGAGTGCCGCGAACGAGGCATGCGAGCGGCTGGCGGATCAGTTTTGTCTGGAAGGACGGAGACGTTTATGACGTCGAGATTGTTAATTACCATTGAGCATGTGAAATGGCCTATGGCCACTAAACTGAAACTCCTTGAGCCGATTCATCCGGGCGAGGTCCTGTTGGAGGAATTCATGAAGCCAATGGGCATCAGCATCAATCAGCTTGCCCGCGATATCGCCGTCCCGCCTGGCCGGATCAGTTCGATTGTCAACGGCAACCGCGCCATTACCACCGATACCGCACTTCGGTTGGGGAAGTACTTCAGCGTTTCGCCCGAGATCTGGATAGGGCTACAGGCGGACTACGGGCAACGCAGGGAGCGGTTGCCGGCGACCCACAGGGATGTGGGAAGGTAGAGCAACGCAGGGAGCAGTTGCCGGAGGCGGATGCGGCGGGCAAGCAGCCGGCGGGCGGCACCGTGGACAGGCATTCCAGAATCCATAGGTATCACTCAATCAGTCGGCGGGGCCGGCGACCCACAGGATGTGGAGAGGTAAGGGCCGCGTCGGGAACTGCGGCCGCGACTCCGGCCTTAACCGGCCGCCACTCGTGTTTTCCTATACGCTACCTCCGGTTCGCACAGCTCCTCGCGCAGGATCAAAAAGCGCGGACCGGCACGGATGCCCAGCTTCACCTGCGCGCCGTGTACTGCGGTTACCATCACCTCGATAGGTCCCTGGGCAAATAACTCTCCCACCGGCATTTTAAGATCGACATCCTTGCTCAGGTCGATCTTCAATACCTGGCCGGGTTTCCGGGTCAGGATCAGCATGGGTACACCTCCCTTGTAAGTGGGTTAAATGGGCCAGTCATGGCGTTTTTTCACGAATCTTATTTAGTTTGTATAGACTAAATTTAGTTTATTTTCAACTCAAATCAAAGGGATGCACTATATATAAATCGAGGGGATGCACTATATATAAATGGAGGGAATGCACTATATATGATGTATAGCTTTCGCTGTTTCAGGTGAGGCGAAGAAAGGCGAGGTATGTCAGCAAAAACCAAAGAATATTGGGCGCGGCACGCGCGCAATCTTGTGAAAAGTGAACTTGCGCGCCGCGGTTTGAACTACGCAGATGTTGCCGGCCGTCTCAAAGAGATCGGCATTAACGAAAGCCCGGAAAACATTAGAAATAAAATCAACCGGGGAACGTTTAGCGCCCTGTTCTTGCTTCAGGTCCTGAATGCAATTGGTTGTAAATCTGTTGATATGCAGGTGAATTGAAGGTCGAAGTGGCTAATTCGTGTGATGACAGGACGTAGGGCGGAAAAGCGCAGCGCCTTCCGCCATGCCATGATGGCACAATGCCCGATTATCGCCGACACCGTTTACCGGGCGGCACCTCTTTTCACCGTCAATCTTATTGTTATTGCCGCACGGCTGGTGCCTGGGGCAACCGCAGCGTAGCGCCTACGTACAACTCTTCTAACTTTTGCGCCACCACATGCAGAACCTCGCCTTGACGTTCGAGTTTACCCTCCACTTTTAATACTGCGGCGCTTAATAGCGCGCGACGATAGCGCTCCGCAACATCACGCCAAACGATGATATTGGCAATGCCGGTTTCATCCTCCAAGGTCAAAAAGACAACTCCCGAAGTCGAGGAGGGGCGCTGGCGGCTAATCACCAATCCCGCGATTTGAACATTCCTGCCGTTGGTTACTTCCCAGAGCTGTGCCGCGGTTATTATCTGTTCGCGTTGCAACTGCTTGCGTATGAACGTGAGTGGATGCGGCCGCAACGAAAAACCCAGTTGCATGTAATCCATCATTACACTTTCCTGTAAGCGCGGGCTGCGTAATAGCGGCACTCCTTCGTTAATCGAGGTTGCAGCCAGCAGTGGAAACAGAGGCTCGACGCCTTGGATCTGCCAATGCGCGTGCGGCCGCTCGCCGGCAAGGCTAATGAGGGCGTCGGCGGCGGCGAGCGCTTTTAAATCGCGCTGCGAAAGTTGTGCCCGGTGCGCCAACTCCGCGACGCTCGCAAAGCTACTGTCATTCCGGGCCCGGATGAGGGATTCGGCGCCGCGGCGGCTTAAGCCTTTTACCAACCGCAATCCCAAACGTAATGCCAATGCGTTTTTGCCGTTTCGTTCCAGGCTGCAATCCCAGTTACTGATACAAACATCGATGGGGCGGACCTCGACGCCGTGGCGCTGCGCATCCTGGATAAGTTGCGCCGGCGCATAAAATCCCATGGGCTGGCTATTGAGCAAGGCGCAGGTAAAGGCCGCAGGGGTGTAATGCTTCAGCCAGGCGGAGATATAGGCGAGCAGGGCAAAGCTGGCGGCATGCGATTCGGGGAAACCGTATTCACCAAAACCCCTAATTTGGGCGAAAATCTGGCGCGCATATTCTTCCGGGTAACCCCGAACCCGCATACCATTAATAAGGCGTTGCTCGAAATGCTCCAAGCCGCCACGCCGCTGCCAGGCGGCCATGGCCCGGCGCAATTGGTCCGCCTCGCCGCCGGAGAACCCCGCCGCCACCATCGCGAGCTTAATTACCTGCTCCTGAAAAATAGGCACGCCCAAGGTCCGCTCCAAGGTGGCGCGGACCGCCTCGCTCGGGTAGGTCACCGGCTCCAGGCCGGCGCGCCGGCGCAAATAAGGGTGCACCATATTCCCCTGGATCGGGCCGGGCCGCACGATGGCGATTTGGATGACCAGATCATAAAAGCACTTAGGTCCGAGCCGCGGCAACATCGCCATTTGCGCGCGCGACTCGATTTGAAACACGCCGATGGTGTCGGCGCGCTGAATCATCGCGTATACCTGCGGGTCGTCCTGCGGGATGCCGGCGAGAGACAGCTGCCTGCCCTCATGCTGCGCGATCAAGTCAAACGCGCGGTGAATCGCAGTCAACATACCTAGCGCTAAACAGTCCACCTTTAATAATCCCACCGCGTCGAGATCGTCTTTATCCCATTGAATCACGGTGCGCGCGGGCATGGCCGCGTTTTCAATCGGGACTAGGCGGTTAAGCACGCCGTGCGTCATGACCATGCCGCCTACGTGTTGCGACAGATGCCGCGGAAAACCGACCAGCAGATTCACCAGCGCAATCAGGCGCGCAATGATCGGATTATCCGGCTCCAATCCTACCGCCCGCAGCCGTTCCGGCAACTCTTCGTGGCCCTCCCACCAGGCTAATGCCTTGGCCGCGCCGTCGACTTGTTCCAGACTTAGGCCTAATGCCTTGCCGATATCGCGCACCGCGCTGCGCGTGCGATAGGTGCTGACGCTGGCCGCCAGGGCCGCGCGTTCGCGCCCGTACTTCGCGTAGATATACTGGATTACCTCCTCGCGCCGTTCGTGTTCGAAATCGACATCGATATCCGGCGGCTCGTTGCGCTCCTTGGACACAAACCGCTCGAACAACGTCTCCATGTGCTCCGGATCGACCTCGGTAATGCCGAGGCAATAACACACGACCGAGTTGGCCGCCGAGCCGCGGCCCTGACATAAAATGCCTTGCGAGCGCGCAAACCGGACGATGTCATAAACCGTCAGAAAAAAAGCTTCATAGCGCAACTCGGCGATCAGGCGCAGTTCATGCTCAATGAGGGCCAGCGTTTTCTGGCTCACGCCCTGCGGCCAGCGCTTGCCTATCCCTTGCTGCACTAATGCGTGTAAGTATTGCTGCGCACTCATCCCCGGCGGCAGCCATTCCTGGGGATACTCGTAACGCAATTCATCCAATGAGAATTGGCACCGGTCCGCGATCGTTTGGGTTTCTTCAAGCAGGTGAATCGGATAAATCCCGGCTAATTTACGGCGATGGCGTAAATGACGCTCGCCATTGGGAAACAGCGCAAAACCGGCCTGGCTAAGCGGCATGCGAAGGCGAATGGCCGTTAGCGTATCTTGTAACGCACGCCGGCTGCGCGCATGCATGTGCACATCGCCGGCGGCGACCAGGGGCAGCCGCAGCTGCTCGCCAAGATCGGTAAGCATTTTGAGCCGGCCGGCGTCGTCGGCCGTGTGAAATAGCTCTACTAGAATCCAGGTGCATTGCGGGAACAGGTTGCGCAACCAACGCCCGTGGTTGCGATCAGGCGTCTCCCCGGGCAGCCATAACGCCAGGCAGCCGCGCAGCCGATCCGGGGCGATATCCTCGCCGCTTAGCCGGTAATTTCCCTTTTCGGCGGCACAGCGCCCGCGCGTGATCAATTCACATAAGCCGCCGTAGCCCTCCTTGTCGCGCGCCAGCAATACGACATGCGGGCCGTCCACTAAACGAAATTCCGCGCCGACGATCAATTTAATCCCATGGGCTTTCGCGGCCTGATGTGCTTTCACGATGCCGGCGACGGAACATTCGTCGGTCAGCGCCAATGCGCTGTAACCTAAACGCCGGACGCGTTCGACCAGCTCCTCCGGATGCGACGCCCCGCGCAGAAACGTAAAATTGCTGATGCAGTGCAGCTCGGCGTAGAGCGGAAGCTGGTGGCTCATGCAAACACCCCTTGCAGGAACCAACGCCTTTCACCCTGTCGCTCCTTGAAGATCCAGAGCTGCGTCCCGCGAACGCTGATGGCAATAAAATAATCGCGGGCGATATCCTCACCATCCCACCAGCCGCCTTCGATCCGTTCGGGACCCTGCGTCTTTTGGAGTCGAGGCGGATGCGGATCTTCTATCGGTACAGGCTCGGGTAATAACCATAACGGGCGGTTTAAATGCCGGTCCGCAGTTCGCGCCGACATCGGCAGGCAGCGGTGCCAGGCGCGATGCGGCCGGTGATCCGGTACTTGCGTGATCCCGTGCACCGCGTCTACCCCCAAACGCGCTTGCAGTTGTTCTATTAATGCCACCGGATTTTTCTGGGGCCGGCCGGCCTGCTTGAACAATTTCTCCGTATTAGCTTCCCAGGGAATCAGCGTATCGGCGTGTAAAACTAGCTCATGCACCGGCGACTGAAGCTCCACCCGCTGTACGCGTTCGCGCAACAAGGCGAAGAGATGCGACGCATCCCGGTTGGGAGCGACCAGGCCTACTGTCAGTCGCTGCGGCGGCAGGCGCGGAGCAATCAAATCGATGTCTAGCCGCTGCACGCCGGTGTCGGTGGCGCACAAAAAACCGGTTAATTCCGACACCAGGCGCGAAACGGCAAACAACAACGCCTCGGTATGCAATACCTCTTCCGGAAACGGTAACCGGCTTTCGAAATGCGCCGGCGGCGTATAGCGCTTCAGGGGATCCGGGGCGCGGCCTAAAGCGCGATCGAGATAATCGACAAATTCCTGGCCAAAGCGACGCAGCAGGCCGGCGCGCGGCAGGCGCAAGCAATCGCCGAGGGAGGTCAGGCCGAGATCATGGAGCGCGGCGAGGATGTCCGGCGCGACCGGCAGGAATTTTAATGGTATCGGTGCTAATGCTGACCTAAGAGAGCCGAGATCGGTAATATAAGTCTCACGGCCGGATTGCGCGAACAAGCGCGCGCTTAATGGGGTCGGCGTAACCGCGAAACAGACGTTAAAGCCTAACGCATCCAGGCCCTTCCGCACGTCGCTACATAGCTTGTTTAGGCCGCCAAACAATTTAACGCTGCCGCCGATTTCTAATAAGAGCGAGTCAGGCGGGGCCGGGCTGATAATGGAGGAAAATTGTCCGGCCCATGCCGCCAGCCGTTCTAAGGTGGCTGCCTCCGCTTTTGGATCGCGCGGGATGATGCAGAGCGCGCCACATAAGGCCTGGGCCGCGCTAAGACGCATGCCGGGACTCACCCCGGCATGCATTGCCGGCCCATTACAATCCCAGACCAGACGCCCCTCACTGATGGCCACGGGTCTGGTTTTATTCTCGCAGGCGCGGGTATGAACCTGTAAAGAAAACTGTGGTAGATCAACACAAAGCCAAAGCATAAATATAAATAAGGAATCAGAAAGGCCATGCCCCTCGTTACGGATGCCCCAGTTGTCCCTAAACTGTGCTATGGATTTAAAAAAAGTGGGCCGGTAGGCCAACCCCCGCGCCGCTTTAAGATGCGTATCGCGAGCCCACGCGGCAGCACCGGCTCCAGGCGCAGGCGTAACGCCGCCGGCGAGCGCTCCAGGGCGGCGTACCTGTTAAAGAATATGCCCCAACTTTCCCCGGCCGCGGTTGCCAGCTGTAAACGGCGTAAGGCGCGCTCGTCCGGGGACTTAAGCCAGGCCAGCACCGCGGAACAGGTGCCGGAGCGCAGCGCCTGTTCCGTCGCCCAAAGTGCTTCCTGAGGAGTGCGCGGATGCACCATCAGTATCCGGGAAAGATTAATCCCGGCATTGGCAAGCGCCGGTGCATAGGGGATGTAAGGCGGGGCGATCCAGGTTAGCCAACGCTCTTGTTCGCTCAACGTGGCCAAGGCGGGCAATAGCAGGCGCAGTTCGCCGATACCGTCATGCGCGTATTCAATCTCAGTCAACGCATGGCAGGGCCAACCGGCGCCGGGAAGTTGCGCGTCGAGTTCGGCAAAGCCGGTGGGCAGGGTGCTTACGCCAGGGTTGGTTTTCCCGACCCGCCAAATATCGGAACGCTGTAACAGCTTATCTAATGTCGCACTCATGTAAACCTTCCATTACGAATAACGCCCACGGCAATACCTTCAATGGCAAAGGCCTGGCGTTGCAGATCGACCTCAATGGGAGAGAATTCGGCATTCTCCGGTAATAAACGGACCTTGTTTTGCCGGCGATGAAAGCGCTTGACCGTCACTTCATCGTCTAAGCGCGCAACCACGATCTGTCCGTTATCCGCCTTGGGCGTACGGTGTACCGCCAATAAATCGCCGTCCAGAATCCCGGCATCGCGCATGCTCATGCCGCGTACTTTGAGCAGATAATCCGCGCGCGGACGAAACAAGCCGGCGTCGACTTGGTAATGCGCCTCGATATTTTCCTCGGCCAGAATCGGATGGCCGGCGGCCACCCGGCCCACTAACGGCAGCCCGCGCGTCTTTAGCTGAATCCCGCGGGAAGTACCGGGCACAAGCTCAATGAGGCCTTTGTGGGCGAGGGCGCGCAGATGCATTTCGGCCGCATTGGCGGAGCGAAACTTAAACGCCCGTGCAATCTCGGCGCGCGTTGGCGGCGCGCCCGCCGTTTCAATGGCATCGCGGATAAACTGCAGAATCTGCTGTTGGCGTTTAGTGACTAGATCCATATGAAAGCGTATTTATGTAATACTGTATAAATATACAGTATGAAGATCCATTTTACTAGCAGGGTGATGAAAAATTCCGATTTGTCCACGCCGGCTTGAACATACCCAAATCGGGTATCTCCAAGGAGCAGTTGCCGGCGACCCACAGGGAGGTGGGTAAGGTAGAGCAACGCAGGGAGCAGTTGCCGGATATACAAGTGCCGTGCCGTACAGGGAAGTAGTAATGCCGCGGGAGGGCCGCTCCAGCGCATCCATGCGCCCGCGG
>DATGVQ010000100.1:0-7896 GCA_035300145.1 Acidiferrobacterales bacterium
CCCGTCCCGGAAGAAAATGATTCCCATATGACTATAACGCGAGTGGGTCGCCTTCTGAATCGCGATGCTCTGCGCCGACTGCGACGTGTGAAAGATAATATCTCCATCTCGAAGCTGTTCCGCGAGGGAACCGCCGCATCCGGACAGATAAAGCAGGCTGAGCGCCGCAAAGGCGAATAGCTTCCTCTTGATAGCCCTGTTGGCAAAGAACGATGCGCTAGGCGTCGCTATGGAAGCGACCGTAAAGCGGCGCACCGCTTCCCGGCGTCGGCTTGAGTGATTTATATGCATAAACAAATAAACCCACCCCTTTAGCGTGCATGTTTCAGCTTTAAAGCGTCTAAGCAACCACGCAAATTATTGCCGCGACTTCGCCGGGTCCACGCCGCCGGGCGTCCCGGTAGATGTTGCGCCGAGGTAACGGCCCAGGAACTCGATCACGTCCTTTTCCCATACATGCGTGCCCTGCGCCGAGAACACCCTGTGTCCGGGCCCACTGGATACACCCCCCTGTCGCGGCGTAAATGGCTCGTAGATCACCATCCGGTGCGGTATCTCGCGCCGCTTGTAGATTTCGGCGAGGGTAGTGATAGAGTCGGTAGTGGCGTCATTTTCCGCGACCAGAAACAATGTCGGCGTTGTCGACTTTTCCGCGGCATCCGTGAGCGCGCTGCGCACCACGGAGTTTCCCTTCCAGCTCTGCGCACCGCCGGCCTGATCCACCGCCACGACAAATTCGGCACTGCGGCTCACGGAGAACATGGTAACAATGCCGCCATACGACCAGCCCATGATGCCGATTCGTTTCGGCGCAACGAATGGTAGCGTGCGCACATAATCGAGCGCCGCGAGCACGTCATCGGCCTCCGCTTGCAGTCTAGGGACTACCGAGGCTCCGGTTGCGGTGTCCACCGGCCCGTCGGATTTACCGTAACCGCGGCGCTCGGGAACCAGTACCGCATACCCGGCCCGGGTAAGCAGCGTGCCGATATATTCGAACGGCACCGAGCGTCGCTCGCGCCCCGCGCGCGAGCCGTGGTTGTAGATAACGACGGAAAAGGGACCGTTGCCAGCGGGTTTGTATAGATATGCCTGGATGCGCAGGCTCCCGCTCGGATAGAATACTTCGGTGTAAGTGGATTCTGCGGCTGACTGACTATGCGTGGCCGCCGCCACCAGGCATAGCAAGACACCCAGCAGAAGTGTTGCCGAAACGCGCGTCATGTCACACCACGACCCATCGAAATGCGGCCAAAGAAACGTCGAATCTCCTCTGCCGCTTGGTCAGGTGTCTCATAGTGTACGAAGTGACCTGCGCCGGGGGCAAAACTGAACTCCAGGTCAGTGAAGAACTCCGAGAGCCGGTCGGTCCAAATTTTACGGAACAGAGGATCGTGCTCACCCCAGAAAACCCGCGTTGGGATGTGAATGGGCGCCGGGGGCGGCGCGGTCCCTTCGATTACAGCCATACGGCTTGCGTGATTACTCAGATACCAATTGAGGCCGCCCTGGAGATTACCGGGTTTCAGAAAATTATCGACCCAGATCTCCAGTTCATCATCGAATGCGTCTTTCCGATAAGACCAGTGCTGCAAGAACTCACGAATATAGATTCGGCACGTCTCCCGAGAGGAGCCGATTAGTTGAGCGGCCCACGGCATCTGGTGAAAGAACTGATACCAGGTTTCCAGCAGATGCCGAGGTTCTACCCACCGAGACCCGATACCCGGGTAAGCACAGTTGAAGAAGAAAAGCCCGGTAATCCGCTCAGGCCAGCGACGCGCAATCACCTGAGCCACAAACCCTCCGACATCATGGGCCACGAGACCAATTTGACCCAACCCAAGCGCGTCGGCGATCGCTAACGTATCTGCCGCAAGTGTCTCCGGGGTAGCGTCCCGCGTGGGAGAGAGCGATGTCTTCTCAGAGTCACCGAACCCTCTGAAGTCAGGCGCCACCAAATCAAAGTCTGGGTGGAGGCGTTTGATCAACGGCCGCCATACGTATGACCACTCGGGCCAACCGTGAAGCAGCATCAACGTCGGCCCATGGCCGCCGCGCAGGAAGTGCAGGCGAATATCGTTCGCCGCCACGAAATTTGCTTGGATGTCTGTCACGGCGCGTGGCTAACTATGATCTTAAGCAATGAGTATGCTTAAAAAAGACCTCACCTTCAATAACAATCAGGAACAAGGCTGAAATAAGGCAATCCGCTTGCCGCTCTCCGCGCGCGTTTTTGCGATCCGCAACAGGGACGGCGTGGCAACCCATTAGGTGTGGATCATCAACTAGGTGTGGATCATCAACGATGATTCCAAGGCGCGCGATTTCCGGGTCGCATAGGGGAACCGGCGCCCTTCAGCGCTCTAACTTACCGCAGGTGGAGCAAGCGCCTCGATATCCGTCACCACGTCGATTACGACGGGACGGTCCGCTGTGAGCGCCCTCTGCAACGCGGTTGAGAGTTCGCCCGGCCGCTCGACCCGTATCCCGATGGCGCCAATGTCTTCCGCGATCCGGGCGAAATTGATCTTGTTGAAAGTCCACAGCTCGCGCGCCTGATCGGTCTGTTGCCCGCCATAAGCGCGATCGAATCCCCGCTTCGACTGATTTCCGCCGGCGTTGTTGTTGACGACGGTCACGAGGTTGATGTTCCATCGCGCCGCGGTCTCGATCTCGGCGATGTGATACCAGAGCCCGGCGTCGCCCGTGAACGCCACCACCGGCCGCTCCGGGCAGGCGCACTTCGCGCCGATCGCCGCCGGAAACGCCCAGCCAAGATGCCCGGCGCTCCTGATGTAGCTTTGCGTCGGGGCGCGCAAGTCGTACATGCCTCCCATCCACATGCCGGCGTGCCCGGTGTCGACGACCACGATGGCGTCGTCGGGCAGGTGCCGCGTAAGCTCGGAGCAGATGCGTTCCGGCCGCATGGGTACGGCGTCGGACCCGAGCATCGGAAGATATTTCGCGCGCCACTGCTCGCAGATCGAGCGCGATTTTTCCAGCCAGGGTTTCCGCTTCGCCGCGGTCTTGCCGTCGGCATGCTCGAGCATGCGCGCGAGCACTGTCTTTGCATCGCCGAGCACCGCCGACTTGAGCGGATAGTTGCGCCCGAGAGCTTCCGGATCGATATCGATTTGAATCGCGGAAACGCCGATCTTCGGGATAGCCCAGAAATTCGTAGTCATGCCACCGGTCTCGCTGCCGACAAAGCAGACGAGATCCGCCTGCCCTACTACGCGGTTCGCGCTTTCGCGCGAATAGGTTCCTACGACACCAACCGACAACGCGTGGACGCCGGGAATGGAATCCTTGCCGTTGAGCGAAGTCGCGACCGGAATTGCCAGCTTTTCCGCGAGCGCGACGAGCTCCCTGCCCGCCCCCGAGGCACGCACCCCGCCGCCTGCGACCATCACCGGCCGCTCGGCGTCCTGCAGAACCTTAAGCGCGGCGAGCACGCTCTTCATGTCCGGCTCGGGGCGAAAAGGCGGCACGCGGGAGAACTGATGTTCGCACAGCGGTTCCATCTCCGCCTCTTCGGCGTCAATCTGCCCTTCGTTGCCGCGGAACTGCAAATGCACCGGCCCGGGCGCGCCGGACACGGCGACGCGGAACGCCTGCCGCACCATGTCCGGAAAGCGCTCGACGGCATCGACGGTAGCGTTGAATTTGGTGACCGGCTCGAACGCTGGAACGTCGTCCACTTCCTGGTACACCTTACGGAACTTGGTCTTCGGATCTCGACCACCAGTGAACGCAATGACCGGAGAGTGCGCAAGCCAGGCATCTCGCAAGCCCGCCGCGAGATTCAACGCGCCGATCACCTGCGCCATGCAGATGCCGGGACGGCCGCAGGCACGGGCGTAGCCATCGGCCATGTAGGCGGCGGATTTTTCGCCGTGAGTGTGGATGCGCTTGATTTTCGTCCTGCGCTCCATTTCAGCGAACGTCCTGCGCAGCACTGCGGGGACCATGAATACATGCGTGACGCCGTAGCCTTGCAGCATGTCAGCGAGGCACTGTGCTCCCGTCATTTTTGCCATTCTGAGAACCTCGACTGTTGTCATTCTGAGCCGCGCAGCGGCGAAGGACCTCCACCTGTACGGCGCGCTGCTGGAGATCCCTCGCTTCGCTCGGGATGACGGCTTGCAGCCGTCATTTGATCGCGAGCGGATTGGTCGGCGAGCCGACCGCGCCGGTGATGGGAATCGCCGGCGCGACGAACAGAAACTCGTACACCTTGTCCGCGGCGCAATCCTCGGCAAGCTCCTTCACGTAGAAGATCTCGCCCATAGTCATGCCCATCACGGGAATGGTGATCCAGTGCCAGGGCTGATTGATGCCGGGTTCGGTCTCGTTCGGCCGCACTTCGCAGCCCCAGGTGTCGCTCGCGAGCGCCGCGAGTTCGGTGCGCTGGATCCACTCGAGCGTCTCGAACGAAAATCCGGGGGCATCGCCGCCCGGGTAACCGTCCCAGCTCCCGGCCTTGAGCTTGGCTTCCATCTGGCCGGTGCGCACGACGACGAAATCTCCGCGCTTCACTTTCACGCCTTGCGCCTGCGCGGCGCGATCGAGGTCGGCGGAAGTGATGGCATAGCCATCGTCGAGAATCTCCTTGCCGAGGGCGCGCGGCACGTCGAGGAACACGCCCCGGCCGACCATCTTGTTCTTGGTCTTTTCGATGCCGCATTTCTGCGCGCCGTTGCTGGTCACTTCCCGGCAGTCGTAGCCGTTCCACATGTAGTTCTCGTAGAACACGTGGCCGAGGCCGTCCCACTGCGTGCCGCACTGCAGAGGCATGACCACCATGTCGTCGGCGGCGCGGATACCGCGGTGGTCGAGCACGCCGGAATAGGCATCGGTGCCGGTGCGCAACATCGTGTGCAGCGGGTTGATACGGCCGAGCGCCGGGTACTTGCTCTTCGCTCCCTGCGGACCGTTGTTGTCGAAGTTGAGCGCGAGCGATATCACCTTGCCCTTCTTCACCAGGCGCGCAGCGGCGACGATGTCCTCGGGTCGCGTGTAATTCAGCGTGCCGATCTCGTCGTTGGGGCCCCATTTACCCCAGTTTTTGTATTTCTCGGCGGCATCGCGGAGATCCTGTCTGGTCAGTTTGCGGCCCGGCATAACGCTTCCTTTTCAATTTTTGGAGTTGTCGGAAAAACTACGGGCGCTACTTTATCTCATCGGAGGTTCATGGTCGAGCCGGCAATCGAGTGCTTGCACGCTCGCGCCGGTCGGCGCGCCGATGGTACTATTGCCCAAAAATTGATACTATTGCCCAAAATTCAGAGGAGGCCGTCATGAAGACCATCGCCCGCCTCGTCGCGTGTTGCGCCGGGCTTCTGATCGCAGACGTGTGCTACGCGCAAAGCTATCCCACACACCCGGTGCGCATGATCGTGCCGTTTGCGCCCGGCGGCCCGACCGACTTGATCGCGCGCATCCTCGCCCAGAAGCTGTCCGAAAGCCTCGGACAGCAATTCGTGGTCGAAAACCATGCCGGTGCGGGCGGTAACATCGGCATGGGCCTCGCCGCGAAGGCGTCGGCGGACGGCTACCACATACTCGTCGCCAGCAGCAGCTTCGTCGTCAACCCCAGCCTGTACGCGAAGAATTCTTATGATCCCATCAAGGATTTCGCGCCCGTCACCCTGGCTGCCGCGTCGCCGAATGTGCTGGTCGTGCATCCTTCCGTCCCCGCGAAGAACTTGCAGGAGCTGGTGGCGTTGGTGAAAGCCAATCCCGGCAAGTACAGCTACGCGCAGCCGGGAACCGGTACGACGCCGCACTTGTCCGGCGAGCTGTTCCGGTTCACGTTCAAGCTCGATATCGTGAGCGTGCCGTTCGGCGGCGCGGCCCCGGCGATCATGTCGACCATCGGCGGCCACACCCCGATCGCGGTCACGGCGGTGCCGCCGGCGATGCCGCACATCAAGAGCGGGGCGCTGCGCGCGCTCGCGGTGACGAGCGCCAAGCGCACCGCCGGGCTACCCGATGTGCCGACCATGGCGGAGGCCGGCGCGCCCGGTCAGGAAGCCGAAACCATGCAAGGCGTGCTCGTTCCGGCGGGAACGCCGCGGGAGATCATCGACCGGCTGCAACGCGAAATCGTGAAGATCGTCGCGCTGCCCGACGTCAAGGAGCGCCTCGCGACGCTCGGCTTCGACCCCATCGCGAACAAGCCCGAGGAGTTCGGCGCCTACATCAAGTCGGAGATTGCGAGATGGGCCAAGGTGATCAACGAAGCGAATATTAAAGTCGAGTAATCGAGAGCGAAAAGGGTCATATTTTGCTAATCTTTCCTCATACAAACCTAAATACGATCCGGCATCATGCAATCTTTAGTAAGTAAATGAGGAGTAAGTATGGCTAACGACAAAAATAACGTGATTCCGAGTTCCCTGGAGTTAATGGGAGAGGGGCCGGCCTATAAAGCTAAACTCTGCCGGATGCTGAAAAAGAGCGGCATGTTCGAAAATTTCTCTGACTTGGAAATCGAAACCCTGGCCAAATATATGGATGCCTATACCGCGCAGAAAGGCACCGCTGTTTGCGTCGAAGGCGCACGTGCCGGCTTCATGGCAATTATCGCCGCGGGCCAGTTAGAGATATTCAAAGATAACGGCCGCGGCAAAACCAAAAAAATCACCGAAGTCGGCGCCGGTAACAGCATTGGCGAGATGTCCCTCGTCGACGGGCTGCCGCGTTCCGCCACCGCCGTTGCTATTGAGCCCATCACCCTCGTTGTACTCACTCAGGATAATCTGCAGCGCATCGTCGAGCAGCATCCGCGGTTGGGCACGAAGCTGCTCTGGCGAAGTGCGCAAGTTATCAGCCAGCGATTGCGCAAGGCGAGCGTGATGTTAGCGGATGCGGACTATTTGGACTAATAAGATGTTGAAAAAATCCCTCCATGGTCTTTTCAACACCTTGCCAGTCGCGTGTGCCACCGATAACTTTCGGTAAGTTTGTAGCCGGATGGAACGCAATCCAGGTCACGGCGAAGGTCCCCGGATTTCGGCGCGTCTGGCCTTCATCCAGGCTACAACACGAAGGCGAGAGGGATGGTGCAGTGCCTGACATAGATGAAGTTATTTATTAGGACGCAATACTAGGCGTGGGTTCATCATCATTTATTTGCGCCCGAGGCGGCATGCTTAGTTGTCCATAGCTCAATGGCCTTCCGGATCTCCGGGATGGCGCGCTGGGTTGCTTCTATCCCCGCCTGCATACAAAACTTCTTCTGCGTGAAATCCAACATGCCGACATTGCCTACCGCGGGGGTAATAAGAATATCGGCGTCCTTCTTTTTATATCCCACATTCTCCCTAAACATAATCGCCACCGCTTGCAGAGTAACGTCCGCTAGATTGGTGATGTTGTAATTAGTCACGTTCTCGCTGATATCCACGGCAATCACGATGTCCGCGCCTTTTTCCCGCGCGACCGAGATCGGTATGTTGTCGATGACACCCCCGTCCACCAATAATTTGCCTTGATGCGCTACCGGACGAAAGACACCAGGTATAGAACAGCTGGCGCGCACGGCGCGAGCAAGCGGCCCTCGATCCAAAACGACGCGCGTACCGCGATTGAGGTCGGTCGCGACCGCGGCAAACGGTAATTTAAGGTCTTCAATGTTGCGAACCGGGATCTTATTGTTCACGAACTCTTCCAGCTTGTCGCCCTTAACCGGACCCATGCTGAGAGATAAAATGGTATAATCAAACAGGTCGTCCTTCTCCAAAGAAAACGCGGTCCACTCCAAGTCAAAACTATTAGCCTGATGCGCGTAGATGGCACCGATCAAGCTGCCGACGCTGGTGCCCACGACCATGTCGATAGGAATCTTCTCCTGCTCCAGCGCACGGATAACGCCTACGTGGGCAAAAC
>DATGVQ010000101.1:0-2658 GCA_035300145.1 Acidiferrobacterales bacterium
ACTTATACGTGGATCAATAGCTCTATCGCGACACGCTGCGTCAGGCAAGCGAGGAAAAAACAGCAGTAAGTCGGATGCACGTGTGATTTCAACAACTCTGACCCCTTGACCCGTGTTCCCCACACGCGTGGGAATGAACCGGAGACATGCAATGTCTAAAAAGTTTTGATACTACATTCCCACGTAAGGTGATATACTGCTGAGGCATTAATTAGGCGTCACTTGGAAGGTGTGTCTAGCACCTTCCAGGCGACTAACCCCAAACTTGGTATGACAAGCTCGGGGCTGGCGAAACTATACACCCGATAAATAACCTAGGTGTACAGCATCGAAGGCCCTGAACGAAAAGGAGCCAACGATGACAAAGAACGAAAAAGCCGGTATCCCCTCCATCCGCCGTATTCTCGCAAAGAAAATCAAACTCTTACGCTTCTCACGCGGCTGGTCCCAGGAAACCCTGGCGGAACTCTGTGGTTTTTCCCGCAGCTACATCGCCAATATCGAAACCGGCAAACACAACCTGAGCCTCGATAACCTGGAACGCATCGCCGAGGCATTTGAAGTGCCGATTGCCGAATTATTGAATCCGGATTTCAATCTGCGCATCGAACAGCCGGGAGCCACGTATTTTCTCGGAGCTGCCTATAGTTGATTGCGTGCAAACGTTTCTAGCGACGCGCGTTGGCAACCGCGTCCGGTGGATTACGCCCTGCCGGGCTAATCCACCCTACGAACTGCCTTTGGTTGATTGCGGGTAGAGTCGTAAAGTGCGTTCCACGATATGCAGGGATGCACAGGTTGGAAAGAATCCATCAAACGAGAAGGTGCCGCGGTAGACATGGATGTCGATAGCGGCTGCACCATGATGTCGATCGGTGCGCGGCCGCTCTCTCGCATCTCGGCAACTGCTCCTGCGTTGCTCTACCTTCCGCCATCCATGGCGGTCGCATGACGCTCCGCGGCACACCATGATCAGCACCCAGTCACGCCAAATTGAACTTCAGGAAGAAATCGCCCCGTCTGCGACCGCTGCAGCCAGGAGATCGCGCGCAATGGGACTTCGGAATGGAGCGAAGCCCTGCGGATTCGTTTTACTGGCGGCTACGGTTCCGGTTTCGGCGATGGGATTGAGCCGAGGGCCGCAGGACACGGATGTCCTGGTTGCGGCTTCGGCGACGGCGCGCGGGTGGAGGCGGATTAGCGGCCCGCCGCACGGTTCTTGCAATTGTGCATTTTAAATGCATAATTGCAAGATATGGCCGCCTACCTACCGCGTACCATCGAACCCGTCCTGCGGAAGACCGCGCGGGAATTTCCCGCCGTGGTGCTGACGGGACCGCGCCAGTCGGGGAAGACCACGTTGTTACGCCATGTCTTTGGCAAGCGCCTCGGCTACGTCTCGCTTGAGCCGCCGGATGTGCGGGCCGCCGCTGTGGCCGATCCCCGGGGTTTTCTCGATATGTGGCGGCCGCCCGTTATCCTGGACGAGATTCAATACGCGCCCGACCTGCTGCCCTACATCAAGGAGCGCATCGACGCGAAGCGCTCGCTCAAGGGCCAATACCTGCTCTCCGGCTCCCAGAATCTTCTGCTCATGCAGCAGGTGGCCGAGTCGCTCGCGGGGCGTGCCGCCGTGCTGCACCTCTTGCCTCTGTCGCATCGGGAACTGGCGGGACAGCCGGCGGCGTTGCCGCCTTGGGAGCGCAAGGCGCGCCCGCGCGCCGCGGCCAAAGGCCGGTCGGATGCTTTCTGGGCCTGGGCGCTACGCGGCGGGTTCCCCGAACTGGCCACGGAACGCCGGCGCGACATCGCGCTCTGGTACGGCAGTTACATCCAAACGTACCTTGAGCGCGATGTACGGTCCTTGCGCCAGGTGGGCGACCTGACGCAGTTCCAGGTTTTTTTGCGCGCGCTGGCCGCGCGCAGCGCGCAGCTTATCAATGTCACGGAGATGGGTCGTGACCTGGGCCTGGCCACCAACACCGTGAAGGCGTGGATTTCCGTATTGGAGGCCACGCACCAGATTTTGATCCTGCGCCCCTATCACGCGAACGTGGGCAAGCGTCTCGTAAAGACGCCGAAGATCTATTTCACCGATACCGGCATGTTGTGTTATCTCGCCGGCATTCGCGATCCGAGCCATGCCGCGGCGGGTCCGATGGCCGGCGCTATCGCCGAGACCGCGGTGGCGATCGAAGTGCTCAAGTCATTCCTTCACCGCGGAGCGGAACCGCGCATGTATTTTTGGCGCACCTCGACCGGCGATGAAGTGGACCTGCTCATTGAGACCCAGGCCGGTTTGCTTCCCTTGGAAATAAAAACCACGGCTACGCCGTCGCCCGCCATGGCTCGGGGGATTTTTCGATTTCGGGAATCGGTTCGGGCCGCGCGCGCGGATGGATTTGTCGTGCATACCGGCGATATCACGTTGCCGCTCGGGGGCGGTGTCGTTGCGCTGCCTTTTGCCGATTTGTAACGCGCCCTTCCATTTCGCTTTACCGGCGGCTACGGTTCCGTCCGTAGCAAACGCGCGCGATCACTTCCGCGGGAACCCGGGCCGGGAGCCCGAAGATTGCGGTATGACCATTAAAAGACTATATTTGGTCCATTTCAATTCGAGGGAGACGGTTATGAAGTACTCAACCCAGATCAAACCCA
>DATGVQ010000102.1:0-4541 GCA_035300145.1 Acidiferrobacterales bacterium
ATTCCTAAATCAACTAGATTGTCGATCGCCTTCCGCGCGGTGCGGAAGTTCACCTGCCAGCGATCGCGCACAAGCGGCGCAGTAACGATCGGATTGATGAAGAGTTGATCCAGCAGTTGCCCGGTGATCTTTGAAATCCGACGTCCCGAGAGTTGTGTTCGGTAGCGCGCCTGTAGGTCGAGCAAGGCCTTGCCGGACGCTACCGCGTCGCGCGCCTGCTCGCGCACGGCGCGCAGGAAAAATTCGATCCAGGCCTCCCATTCCCCGTGGTGACTCACGCGCAGCAGATGGCGGTAGTAGTCATAGCGGTGTCGCTCAAAAAATGCGCTCAGATACAAAAGCGGCTGCGGCAACAGGTCCCAGTGACACATGAGCATCACGATTAACAACCGACCGACGCGGCCGTTGCCGTCCAGAAACGGATGGATCATTTCGAACTGCACATGCACAAGCGCAAGGCGCACGAGAGCGGGCGCGGTAGCCGGAGCATGCAGGTATTTTTCCCAGTCGGCCAGCGCCGTATGCATCTCGTGCACAGGCGGCGGCACGAACACCGCTTCGTTTAACGTGCAACCGGCCGGCCCGATCCAGTTCTGTGAGTTGCGAAATTCACCGGGTGCCGTTGCGTCGCCGCGCACCAGCCGCCCGTGGATTTCCCGCACTAGACGAAGGCTAACAGGCAAGGTCGCGAGGCGCTCGATCCCGTATTCCAGCGCGACCACATAGTTATGGACCTCGCGCACGTCGGGGTCCACTGGTTCCTCGGGTGCCGCTTCGAACAAGAAGAGGTCTTCGATATCCGAGCGTGTACCTTCGATGCGAGAGCTGAGCACGGCTTCGCGCCGCACGGCCGGCGTGACCAGCAAATGCGGATTGGGCACGACCCGACCCAGGCCCGCGAGCTCGCCGAGGGCATGACCAGCCTCTGTCAGCAACTGTATTAGAGAAGGCGCATAAGTGAGGTCTGGCGGAAGTGGGGCAGGCGCGAACGCCCAGTAGCTCTGCGGAAGCTTGATAGCACGTCCTGCCCGGCTGCTTTGAATGTCCTCGGATTTCACGGCACCTCTGTTCATTTTTGGTGTATTTATGCCGCATTATTGTACTTTATGGCATAAAAGTACAATAAGCGCCGGTGCTATTGCATGGTGATACTGGAGTGAAGCGCTTGATCCGCCGATGAAGCCCAGAAAAGCGCTTTGTTTTGACAAGCCCAGCTATTACCTACACCATAATCAGCCAAAAGACGGCGCCTTTTCGAATACCTACTTTGATAGGTGTTAATCAAGACACCTTATTAGGGGGTCTACTTTATAGTTAGAGGTCAAATAACGGGAGGTCGTTAATGAGATGGCAATTGTCGGTTGTCGGTGTGATGCTAATCTCTGCACTTGTAGGTTGTGCAACCACACAACTCTATGACGGTCCGGCGCGGCCGAGTGATCAGGTCGTTCGTATCAATGGTATGAGTGGGCTAGACCCCCTCGGCGGGCTCACATCTGCGCTTGTTTGCAAAATCGACGACAGAGAGATTGATGGTTGTGCGGTGAAGGTTGAGTTTCTTCCCGGTGTCCATAGGCTTGAATTGAAGACTAAGAGGTACGGGATTACTGAGGGTACTGACGTCATAGAGCAAGAATTCAAGGCGGGAGAAAGATACCTGCTAGGTATTCGTGCTTCGCCAGGCGCGCGCAAGTTGATGCCAGCCTTGATACCAGACCGTCGTCGGTAATAGGCATTTGACCTCTAACTATTGGCAGGGGTGCCGCTCAGCTCCCGCCCCGTTAGCCGTGCCGGGGCGATGCATTTGGCAAGGCGATTGTGAGAGTAAACCGGGATTCATGATTCGACGCAGGAGATCAAATTGCGAACGCGGTTGACCGAGGGATTCGGAATTCGGTATCCGATCGTGTGCGCCCCGATGGCATTGGTTACGGGCGGTCGCCTGGCGGCCGCCGTTTCGAGCGCCGGTGGCCTCGGAATCGTCGGTGGCGGTTATGCTGGGACTCTTGGCGGTGAACCGGACATCCGGCAGGAGCTGGCGCATGTCCAGGGCCACAAGTTTGGCGTCGGGTTTATTACGTGGGCGCTGGCGCGCGTGCCTCACGTGCTCGATGAGGCGCTTAGCCATTCACCCTATTGTGTGTTTCTCTCATTCGGCGACCCAAGGCCGTTCGCCGAACGGATTCGACGCAGCGGCGCCAAGCTGATCTGCCAGGTGCAGTCTCTACGACACGTCGATCAAGCGCTCGAAGCTGGCGTGACCGCAATCGTCGCCCAGGGGGCCGAGGCTGGAGGCCATGGCGCCAAGCGCTCGACGCTGCCGTTCGTGCCGGAAGTGGCGGACTATTTGGGCAGATACTCGCCAACGACGCTGCTTCTCGCGGCCGGGGGAATTGCGGATGGTCGCGGACTGGCTGCTGCGTTGATGCTGGGCGCCGATGGCGTGGTCGTCGGTACCCGGTTCTGGGCGTCGGAAGAGGCCCTCACGCCGCCGGCCGCGACCGACCGGGCAGCACGCGCCACCGGTGATGACACGATTCGCACCAAGGCGATCGACGCATTGCGCGGCGTTCCATGGCCCGACGAGTTCTCGTTCCGGGTCCTCAACAACAAGCTCACGGAGCAGTGGGCGCACCGGGAAGCGGAGGCGGCTGCGGCGTTCGGCAGCCTCGCCGCGGCCTACACGGAGGCGAGGTCGCGGCAAGACCTCGATGTCGTCGTGATCGGGGCCGGCGAATGCGTTGGACTCGTGCACGACCGCCCCAGTGCGCGGAGCATCGTCGAGGCCATGGTGACACAGGCGCAGTCATTGCTTGCACGCGGGGCGACGCTGGACTTCGGCACGTGAACGGCTAACCCGGCGTTGCAGCGAACCGGCGGAAGCGCCGGCCGATGAACGCATATGTGCCATGCCTGTTACCGTACTCGTCAGGTGAAAGTCCTAATACCAGGTGTTCGCAACTGATCCAGCAAACGGGGTGCTGACTGGAAAGCCTGGGCCTAGAGCATTGAACTTACTTTTTAGGGTGTCCTAAAAACCAATGTCTTAAAAAATCCACGATTTGACAAGCTCAGCTATTTTGCCCACCATTTAGGCATTGCAGGACTGTCTACCTATAAAAGCGCTTCCAGCCGACGTGTCCACCTCAGGCGTGCACGCGGTTGAAGCTTGATGTTAGGCGCCAAAGAGATGCCGTCGTGCGGTGTAGACCTTACTCTATGCTTACGGAGACGATTATGAGGAGAGCGTTACTCGCAACGTGCTTTTTCTGGAGCCTCGCATGTATAGCCATCGCAGGCGATGCGGAGCAGGTGGACTCGCTCGTTTCTGCCAGATTGGACAACGGATTTGAGCAACGGGGGGTGTTGACGACGGTGAAGGGAGACCTCCCTTCAGCCCTCGTGCTTCTGTTTGCCGGGGACCCGGCAGTTCTCAAGGCGGAAGTCGTCGACTCTAAGCTCGTGAAAGCGAGAGTGGGTAATGATCCGCTCGTTCGAGCAAGAAACTTGCTCGTCAGACCGGGGCTTGGCACGGTCCTGATCGACTGTCGCAGCGATCAGCAAGAGCAGTGCGGGGAGAGCTACATAATGTCGAAGGACCGATTCGAAGATGTGCGTAAACTTACGTCTCAATTAAGACGCGAGATTCCCAGCGTCAAGAAAGTCTGGGTCGCCGGACACAGTTTGGGGACGCTCGCGTCCGCCTCGTTTGCTCGCTACGGCGACGGTGTTTTTGACGGCGCGATCCACGTATCGACTATTCTGTCCAGCAAGGCTTCTTATAAGTCACTAGTGGGATTTGACTTCTCTGTTGCCCGTGTCCCCCAGCTATTTATACATCATCGTAACGACCCATGCCCTGGAACCCCGTTTTTCCTGGTGGAATCAGCGGCTGCCAGATACAAGATTCCGCTAGTGGCTATATCGGAAGCAAGCGGGACAAGAGGTGGAGCTTGCCAGCCCTTTTCGGAGCACGGGTTTGCGGGCGCAGAGCAGATATTGATGCAGACCATCTCTGACGCGGTTGAACGCGGTGTTGATCAGTTCAATCGCAAGAATTAGCTCGCGTAGCCTGTAGGTTGGGGTGAATGAAATGATCCCCAACGAAATCTTGGCCTCGTAACGTAGTTACGTGTTTGCTCCCGCTATCAACACTGCACCGGGATTGACAAGATATTTTTGCATTCAAATGGTTCGAAAGGAGAGTTGAAATGCGCACTGTTATGATCATCCTTGGAGGTTTCGTTCTACTGGGGCTGTGCCTTCTTGCAGGGCGATGGTTGGGTGACGCCGGTTCGGGAACGATGGTTACCTCCGCGAAGATTTTCATCCCCATTTGGCTTGGCGCTGCGCTGTTAAATATGTGGATAGGTGTCGCACGGGCTGGTTATTCGGTGTCTGAAGAGCTTCCCATTTTCCTTGGTATTTTCGCGATTCCTGCCGCAGGGGCGGTGTTTATCTGGTGGAAGTATTCATAACAAGCCCCGTGGCAAGAGCAGGAAAGAAGTCATGGGAAAAGGTCGATTGGAAGCTTTCAGTGA
>DATGVQ010000103.1:0-21521 GCA_035300145.1 Acidiferrobacterales bacterium
ATATACGCCCATTTGCGGAATGAATTACGTCGTTATTGACGTATAGCATTCTTGAATCATGAACAATCATGGAGTTAGCCTAACATAAGGCCTGTTTCTGCGCGAAGTTGCCGTTGTTTTTTTAGCCCCTTCAGTCGCGCCGCGCACCGGAGGGCGGCGAGGATCAGGCCCGCTGATTTTGCGGGGCGCGGTAGGGACCGCGCGTTGGCCGCAGCACAGGGATGTGCTGTCGGCCAACCCCCTCGACGACCGAGGAGCACAGGGCACCGCGAAGTGTGCGGCGCGAATGGGGGGTGCGCTTTCTTTCGTTACTTTCTTTGCGCAAACAAAGAAAGTAACCCACCCGCGGTGCGGGAACCGCTAGTAGCATTTAAAGCGCGCGCAGCGCACCCACTTGGACCACTCACGCCTCATCCAAAAAGACCACTTGCGGCAACTTGGCATTCGGGTCTTTCTGCCGAGCTTCCGCGTGAACTTTGTTCATAAGTTGCTTACAGCGGTTTAGATCGTTAACCCGAAAAAGGAATAGAACCTCATTTGGATCATCCGCATTCCGCCAGAGGTGCTCCAAATACATGCCTTGTTCAGCATGACCGGGCGCGTCTTTCTTTAGCTGTTGTTTGACGTCCGCGAACTTGACGTCGTTAAGTTTTGCCAAAACGTGAGCCATATTCAGACCTCCTCATGTTGATTCTTCTTTTGTTGTTGTTTCATCGCACCAAACGGGCAGCGGCATCCGAATCAGGGGCCGGAACGGATATCCATGCGGCCTTCAGCTCTTTAGCCGATACCCTGTCGTGAAGATCCACGCCACCACGGCCAGGCAGGTCAGGAAAAATCCCAGCGTCGCCGCCAGGCTCACACCCACGGCGATATCGGCGGTCCCGTAGAAGCTCCAGCGGAAGCCGCTAATCAGATAGACCACCGGGTTGAACAGGCTGACCGTGCGCCACGCCGGCGGCAACATGTCGATCGAATAGAAGGCGCCGCCGAGGAAGGCCAGGGGTGTGATCACCAGCATCGGGATGAACTGCAGCTGCTCGAAGCCCTTCGCCCAGATGCCGAGGATGAAGCCGAACAGGCTGAAGGTGGTGGCGGTCAGCACCAGGAAGGCGACCATCCACACCGGCTGCAGGATCCGGATCGGCACGAACAGGTTCGCGGTCGCCAGTATGACGAGGCCGAGGATGATCGACTTAGTCGCCGCCGCCCCAACGTAGCCGAGGACCATCTCCAGCGGCGAGACCGGCGCGGACAGGACCTCATAGATGGTGCCAGTGAAGCGCGGCAGGTAGATGCCGAACGAGGCGTTGTTGAGGCTCTCGGTAAAGATCGACAGCATGATCAGCCCCGGCACGATGAAGGCGCTGTAAGACACGCCGTCCACCTCGCTCATGCGCGCGCCGATCGCGGCGCCGAACACCACGAAGTAGAGCGAGGTGGTGATCACCGGTGTCACCAGGCTTTGCCACAGAGTGCGCCGAAAGCGCGCCATCTCGAACCCGTAGATCGCCAGGACCGCGTGGTGGTTCATGGGCGATCGCTCGGCGATTGGATCGAGGCGAGGGGCGCGGGCCAAGGATGGCCCGATTGCGCCTTCACCAGGCTGACGAAGATGTCCTCGAGCGAGCTCTGCCGCGTGTTGAGGTCCTTGAACCCGATGCCGAGCTCGCCCAGGCGGCGCAGCAGCGCCGGGACGCCCGTGCGCTCCTCGCCGGTGTGGAAGGTGTATTCGAGCTCGCTCCCACCGTTATTCAGCGCCAGGTTCCAGTCGCTTAAGCCCGCGGGGATCGCTGCCATCGGCTCCTGCAAATGCAGCGTCAGCTGTTTCTTGCCGAGCTTCTTCATCAGCGCGGTCTTTTCCTCGACCACGATTAGCTCGCCCTTGCTGATCACCCCGATCCGGTCGGCCATCTCCTCGGCCTCGTCGATGTAGTGGGTGGTCAGGATGATGGTCACGCCGCTGTCGCGCAGGCGCCGCACCAGCGCCCACATGTCGCGGCGCAGCTCAACGTCCACGCCTGCCGTCGGCTCGTCGAGGAACAGGATCTGCGGCTCGTGCGCCAAGGCCTTCGCGATCAGCACCCGCCGCTTCATGCCGCCCGAGAGCGTCATGATCTTGTCGTGGCGCTTTTCCCACAGCGAGAGGCTCAGCAGCACCTTCTCCAGGTGCGCCGGGTTCGGGGCGTGCCCGAACAGGCCCCGGCTGAAGCCCACTGTGGCCCATACGGTTTCGAACATGTCCGTGTGCAGCTCCTGCGGCACCAAGCCGATCTTCGAGCGCGCGGCGCGGTAATCGCGCAGGATGTCGTGGCCGTCGACGAGCACCACGCCCATGGTCGGCGTGACGATCCCGCAGACGATGTTGATCAGCGTCGTCTTGCCGGCGCCGTTCGGACCCAGCAGGGCGAAGATCTCGCCCTTGCGGATCTCGAGATTGACGGTCTTCAGCGCCTGCAGGCCCGAGGCGTAGGTCTTGGTCAGGTTCGAGATGGAGATGATGGGCGGCATCGGCAAACGTTATCGTAATTGCAACGGGATTGCACTACAGATGAACATTCACGCTCAGGCGTCGACCATGACCTTGAAACCGCCGTAGACCATGCGCTTGACGTCGAAGGGCATCGCCCCCGCCTTTGTCATCGCGGTCTGTCCCCTCCGCGCGCGCACGCGGCGGCGCGCGCGAGCAGCAGCTCGCGCTCGCGGGCGTTGCGCGTGAGCGCTGCCGCGCGCTGGAACTCCGTGCGGGCCTCGTCGAAGCGGCCGAGCTTGGCGAGGAGGTCGCCGCGCACGCTCGGCAAGAGGTGATAGTCCTTGAGCGCCGGCTCCGAGGTCAGCGCATCGACGAGCTCGAGGCCCGCTACCGGACCGAACGCCATCGCGAGCGCGACCGCACGGTTCAGCTCCACGACGGGGGATGGCGCGAGCTCTGCGAGCGCATCGTAGAGCGCCGCAATGCGCGCCCAGTCCGTCTCCGCCGCCGTCAGCGCCCGTACGTGACAGGCGGCGATCGCGGCCTGCAATGCGTAGGGCCCAAGCGCGCCGCCGAGCGCCTCGGCGCGCTCGAGCGCCGCGAGACCACGACGGATGAGGAGGTGATCCCAGCGCGTACGGTCTTGATCGAGCAACAGGACGGGCGCGCCCTTCGGTCCGATCCGCGCGCCCGCGCGTGACGCCTGGATCTCCATGAGCGCGACGAGGCCGTGGACCTCCGGCTCCTTCGGAGCGAGCTCGGCCAGGATACGGCCGAGACGGAGCGCCTCCTCGCACAGCGCTGGCCGCATCCAGTCGTCACCGGCGGTCGCCGAGTAGCCCTCGTTGAACACGAGGTAGAGGACCTCGAGCACCGACGACAAACGGGCGGCGAGCTCGTCTGCGCGGGGGACCTCGAACGGCACGCGCGCCTCGGCGAGGGTCCGCTTGGCCCGGACGATGCGCTGGGCGACGGTCGGCTCCGGGACGAGGAATGCGCGCGCGATCTCCTCGGTCGTCAGACCTCCGAGCAAGCGCAGCGTGAGCGCAACGCGTGCCTCGGAGGACAGCACCGGATGACACGCCGTGAACACCAGGCGCAGGAGGTCGCCGCCGACGCTATCGTCAAGCCCGATGTCGGTCGCGGTGTCGCAATCCGCCACGGTCAGCTCCTGCTGGACCTCGAGCTCGCGACCGAGCTCCTGGTGCTTGCGCTCGCGGAGTTTCTTTCGGCGGAAGTGATCCAACGCACGGTTCTTCGCGACAGCCATGAGCCAGGCGCCCGGATTGTCCGGGACGCCCGCCTCCGGCCAGCGCTCGAGCGCGGCGATGAGCGCGTCCTGCGCGAGCTCCTCGGCGAGACCGACGTCGCGCACCATGTGCGCGAGCCCGGCGATGAGCTTCGCCGACTCGATCCTCCAGACGGCATCGATCGCGCGATGCGTCTCGGCGGCCGTCATGGCTACGGCTTTGCGGCCTTCCTGGACAACTCCTCGCGCAGTCCTTGCTCGCGCTCGCTGAGCTTCGGAGGAAGGACCTCGGCAGGGAAGTCCGAGAGTTCCTGCACCTGGCGAACCTCGATCACCTCGTTATCCGAAGCGGGGCAGCGCTTGGCCCATTCGACCGCCTCTTCCTTCGACTTCACCTGGATCATCCAGTAGCCGCCGAGCACCTCCTTCGCCTCGGCGAACGGCCCGTCGGTCACCTTGGGCTTCCCGCCGGGGAACGAGACGCGCGCGCCCATCGAGGGCGGGTGCAGGCCATCGAGCGCGAGCAGCACGCCGGCCTTCTGCAGGGATTCGTTGTACTTCATCATCGCGGCAACGGCCTTGGCGTCCGGCAGGGTGCCCGGCGCCGCCTTCTCGTATCCCTTGGGGATCATCAGCATCATGAATCGCATGGTAATTACTCCTTCTGGTTTTGGTTTGGGAGCCGGGTTCCGGACGGTGTCGACCGGTGTGAACCTCGCTCTAACAGTACGACGAACGAGGCCGCGCGAAATCGACACGGCGGACGAACTTTTCTTCAGGCAGCGCTTCCCGCGCAAGCGGGAATCCAGAAAACCGCAGAAAAGCCTGGATGCCCGCTTCCGCGGGCATGACGATTTAAGGCTTAATCGGAGCTTCCCTGGCGAATATCGCTCTCGCTTGCGGGCGCCCCCTGGAACGACGGGTTAGGCGGCTTGCTCGCAGTTAATCATCCACGGTATGCCGAATCGATCGACCAGCATGCCGAAACGGGCGGCCCAGAAGGTCTTCTGGATCGGCATCCGCACCGTCCCGTTTTCCGCCAATGCGTGAAATATGCGTTCCGCCTCTGCCGGGTCCTTCATCTGGAGCGATACGGAGAAGCCTTTTGGCTCTTCATAGCGACCAGGCGGAGCATCGGAAGCCATCAAGACCTCGCCGCCCACGTTTAGGCGGGCGTGAAGGATCTTGTCGCGCCATTCAGCCGGCACCTGCGCCTCCGCCGGCGTGCCCGCGTGGGTAAGCATTGCTTCGATTTTGCCGCCAAGAACCCGCTCATAGAACTTGAACGCGGCCTCGCATTGGCCGTTGAAAAAAAGATAAGGATTCAATTGCATAGTGCTCTCCTTTAGTTAAACTACGGTTTGGGCTTCTTGAGCTTCTCGGCTTGCGCGAGTATCCGCTCCTCTTGCTCCCTGAGTTCGGGCGTGAACGCCTCGCCGAAGTCCTCCGCCTCGAACACCTGGCGAATCTCGATCTCGGACTCCGTGCCCGGCATCGGATTGGGGCAGCGCCTGACCCATGCGATCGCCTCTTCCTTCGACTTCACCTGCCACAGCCAGAAGCCGGCGATGAGTTCCTTGGTCTCGGCGAAGGGCCCGTCGATCACGGTCCGCTTCGGTCCGGAGAACCTGACGCGCGCGCCCTTCGAGCTCGGGTGGAGCCCCTCGGCCGCGAGCAGCACGCCGGCTTTCGCCAGCTCTTCGTTGTACTTCCCCATCTCGGTGAGGAGCTTTTCGTCCGGGAGAACGCCCGCCTCCGAGTTCTTGTCGGCTTTGACTATCACCATGAATCGCATTGTCGTGTCTCCTTTTGGTTTCGGGTTGGGAGCCGGGCTTCCGGACGGTCTCGCCCGGATGTGAACCCTCGCTCTATTGTACGACGAACGAGGCGCCGCGAAATCGACACGTCGAACGATCTTTTTTTTGGCAGCGCGGTGCCCGAAATGCCGAGCCGCCGGGCCCCCAGGCCCGCGCTCAGATGCGGCAGCGCCAGGAGCAGCACGACGACGTCGATGGAGACGAGCGGGGTGGGCCGAGCCAGCACATTATTTATGTGCACTCGTTGCCACCCGCCCTACCGTATGCAAAGTCCGGGTCGAAGCCCGGACTCGCATCTCTGAAGACCGAACGGGGTTACGCGGTTGCGGCCGCGCTGTAACCCTGGGGTTCCTGCAGGACCCAGTACCTGGCGGCGGCCGGTGACCCCGTATTGCGGGGTTACGATTCGCCGGCGCCGGCTGTGACTTAACCCATAAAGATGGCTAAAAGTTTTCGTTTTTAGACCTAAATCAAGCGCTCTGAACTAGACATTGGAAGCGTAAGTTGGCCAAGAGTTGAAACCAGGAAGCATCTGAACCGCCTGTTGGCTCCGCGTGACATTTCCCTGTTAATTCCCTGTTATCTCCTGTTCCGATGCGTATTCAAAATGGGCTGGGTGACCGGGGATCGGCTCTGGGCGCGGGTTTCCGCCGGGTAGGGCGTAAATGGAGGCGTCAATAATTACGAAATTCCCTGTATTTTTCCCTGTTAGCAGGGAATTCATGTCAGCGCACAATGGCACTACCTTATTGACCTCATAATAGCCGGCCATTTATACTTCGCCGCCTTTGCAGAGGGGCCCCGCCACCGGTTTCCGGTCAGTCAATCAATGATAAGGCGTATATGAGTATTGCTGCGGAAACATTAAACAAGGGAATCCGCCGAGTTGTGCTCAGCCAAACGGTCCTGACCCTTGCTGTCGCCGGCGGCTTTTTATTATTTGCCGAGGGGTGGCCCCCGCCCAAAGACTCATCCTGGCTGCCCGCGGGGGCATTAAACGCGTTGTCCGCTTTGTATGGCGGCGGTGCCACCATTTTGAGCACATGGTGGCTAGGTAGAAGCGTGCAGCGCGCGGGTGAGATGGCGCGGCAAAATCAGCAAAACAGCCAAACAGCCCTGTATGGGGGCGCGGTACAGCGGTTTGTCGGCACCTTGATTTTGCTTGGCCTCGGTTTGGGGGGATTGAAGCTCGCGCCCATCCCTTTAGTCGTTGCCTTTGCCGTAGCCCAGTTTGGTTTTATTGTGAGTGTTGCCGGCGTGAAGCATCCGCCAAGCTAATTTGTGGAGCAATGTTGTGACCCAAGCAGGAAACCCTGCCACCGACAACCCGGTTGAATATATTCAACACCACCTTACTAACCTAAGCGTGGGGGAAGGGTTTTGGACGCTGCACCTCGACACCTTGTTTTTCGGCTGGTTGACGGCGGGGTTGTTGATTTTTGTCAGTTGGTACGTCGGGCGCCGCCTGGACCCGGATAATCCGCGCGGCACGCAAAATGTGCTGGAGGCGGTGCTGGAATTCGTCGACGACCAGGTTAAAAGCATCTTTACCGGCGGCGACAATCCGCTCATCGGCCCCCTGGCCTTGACCGTTTTTGTCTGGGTGTTCTCGATGAACACGCTGGACTTGATTCCGGTGGATCTGCTGCCGAAGGCGGCCGAGCTAATCGGCATCCCGCATCTTAAGGTGGTGCCCACCGCCGATCCTTATACCACCTTAGGCCTCGCTTTCAGCGTGTTTCTCCTGTCCCTTTACTACCACATCAAAACCAAAGGGGTGTCGGGTTATTTCAAAACATTTTTGTTTCATCCGTTCGGCAAATGGCTGATGCCGGTCAATATCCTCATGACCGTCATCGAAGAAATCGCCAAGCCGCTCAGCCTCGGCCTGCGGTTGTTCGGCAATATGTTTGCCGGCGAGCTGGTGTTTTTGCTGATCGCGCTGCTGCCGGCGTGGATTTTGTGGGCGCCCGGCAGCGTATGGGCGATTTTCCATATCCTGGTGATTACGCTGCAGGCGTTCATCTTCATGGTGCTGACGATCATGTATCTGGCCATGGCCAGCGAGCACCACGAGGAACATTGATTGACTAACGCCGAGGACCAAAAACAAGAACCCGCCCGCGCGCCTGCGCGTTTGCTGAGACTTTCGGTATTTAACTTACTTTAGGAGAATAACAATGACACCTGATGCAAATATCGCCGCCTTGATCGGCATGATTTATTCCTATACGGCGGTGGGGGTGGGGATAATTCTGGCCGCCGCCGGTTTGGGCTCGGCGCTGGGGTGGGGCCTGATCTGCGCCAAGTACATGGAAGGCATCGCCCGCCAGCCGGAGATGCTGCCTACCCTGCGCGTGCAAATGTTCATCACCGCCGGCCTGATGGAGTCTTTCCCGTTCATCGTGCTGGCGTTTGCCATGTATTTTACCTTCGCTAATCCGTTTGTGGGTGCGGCGCTGTCGGCGGTGAAGAGCCTGGGCGGGGTTTAGACGCGGATGCGTGCTTTATAGTGCCCATAAATCGCATCTTGTTAAAAGTAGGGGTGTTAATGTGAATGTAACTGTTACCCTGTTTGGACAGATGATCACGTTTGCGGTGCTGGTCTGGTTTGTCAGCCGCTTCCTGTGGGGGCCGTTAACGCGCATGATGGCTGACCGCAACCGGCGCATCGCCGACGGCCTTGCCGCCGCGGAAAAAGGCAAGCGCGAGCTGGAGCTCGCCGAACAGCGCAAACAAGAAATGCTGCGCGAAACCAAGACCCAGGCCGCGGAAATCCTGGCGCAGGCGGAAAGACGCGCCATGGAAATTGTGGAAGAAGCCAAAGGCCAGGCGAAAACCGAAGCCGGGCGCATTTTAAACGCGGCCAAGACCGATATCAGCCAAGAGGTCAATCGCGCCAAGGAGCAATTACGCGCCTCGGTGGCGCAGCTCGCGGTCGCCGCCGCCGGCAAGATTATCGAAAAAGAAATCGATCCGAAGACCCACGCCAAGTTGTTGGATGGGATAATTCGTCAACTTTAAGGTCAAAATAGATGGCGGAAAAAAACACCCTGGCCCGTCCCTATGCGCAAGCGGTATTCGCGCTGGCGCACGAAACCAAGGCGCTGGACAAATGGTCAGAGATGTTGCGCTTAGCCGCGATGGTTGCCGGGGATAAACAGATGGCCGCGCTTATCGACAATCCACGCATACCGCGCGAACGGCTGGCGGGCCTGTTTTTGGATATCCTCGGCCCAAATCTGGATAAAGACGGCGGGAACCTAATAAGGCTATTGATTGCTAACCGGCGTTCGGCGTTATTGCCGGAAATCGCGCAGTTGTTCGAGCAGCTTAAGGCCGAGGCGGAAAAAGTGGTCGAGGTGGAAATCATCTCGGCCCACCCGGTTAGCGCCGAGCAGATCAAGAAAATCAGCGCGGCGCTGAAGAAAAGGCTCGGGCGCGCGGTCCATGCGGTTCCCAAAACCGATCCTGCGATCATCGGCGGCATGATTATTCGCGCCGACGACCTGGTCATCGACGGCTCGGTAACCGGCCGCTTGCGCGCGCTCTCATCCTATTTAAATCACTAAAGGTAACGGGCGATGCAACTCAACCCTTCTGAAATCAGCGATCTCATTAAAGCTAAGATCGAAAAGTTTGAAACCCTGGCCGAGGCGCGCACCGAAGGCACGGTGGTCTCGCTGACCGACGGCATCGCGCGCGTCCATGGCCTCGCCGACGTGATGCAAGGCGAAATGGTCGAGTTCCCCGGCAATACGTATGGGCTCGCGCTCAATCTTGAGCGCGATTCGGTCGGCACCGTGATCATGGGCAGCTATGAGCACATCTCGGAAGGCGACAGCGTGAAGTGTACCGGCCGCATTTTGGAGGTGCCGGTAGGCGAGCAACTGATCGGACGCGTGGTCGATGCCCTGGGCCAGCCGATCGACGGCCGCGGCGCGATTAAAGCCACGCAGACCTCGCCGATTGAGAAAGTCGCCCCCGGCGTGATTGCGCGGCAATCGGTATCGCAGCCGGTGCAGACCGGCCTCAAATCCCTCGACGCCATGGTGCCGATCGGCCGTGGCCAGCGTGAGTTGATCATCGGCGATCGCCAGACCGGCAAGACCGCGGTGGCGGTGGATACCATCATCAACCAGAAAGGCACCGGCATTACCTGTATCTATGTCGCGATCGGCCAAAAAGCCTCCAGCATCGCCACCGTGGTGCGCAAGTTGGAAGAGCACGGGGCGATGGCACACACCATTGTCGTTGCCGCCACCGCCTCCGAATCCGCCGCCATGCAATATATCGCCCCCTACAGCGGCTGCACCATGGGCGAGTATTTCCGTGATCGTGGCGAAGACGCGTTAATTATTTATGACGATTTGACCAAACAGGCCTGGGCTTATCGCCAGATCTCATTGCTGCTGCGCCGCCCGCCCGGGCGTGAGGCCTACCCGGGCGACGTGTTTTACCTGCACTCGCGCCTACTGGAGCGCGCCGCCCGCATCAACGCCGATTACGTGGAGAAAATCACCGGCGGCAAGGTCAAGGGCAAAACCGGCTCGCTTACCGCGTTGCCGATTATCGAAACTCAGGCGGGAGACGTGTCGGCGTTCGTGCCGACTAACGTGATCTCCATTACCGACGGCCAGATTTTTTTGGAGACCGACTTGTTTAACGCCGGTATCCGCCCGGCGATTAACGCCGGCCTGTCCGTTTCGCGCGTCGGCGGCGCGGCGCAAACGAAAATTATCCGGAAACTCGGCGGCGGCGTGCGTCTGGCGCTGGCGCAATACCGCGAGCTCGCGGCGTTCGCGCAATTCGCCTCCGATCTGGATCCGACCACACGCAAGCAGATCGACCGCGGCAAGCGTATTACCGAACTGATGAAACAACCCCAATACTCGCCCATGAGTGTGGCGCAAATGGCGGTATCGTTGTTTGCGGTGAATCAGGGTTTTCTCGACGACGTCGATGTCACCAAGGTGCAAGCCTTCGAGGCCGCGTTGCAATCTTATATGAGATCCAACCACGCGAGCCTCATGGAAAAAATCGACCGGACCGCGGATTACAATGATGAGGTTGAGAGTCAGCTCAAGTCCGCGATTGAAAAATTCAAGGCGCAGCATGCCTGGTAAGCGGTTTCATGATGGTTGTTACGAACGGAGTTTTTTAAATGGCTGCCGGTAAAGAGATACGCAATCAGATCCGTAGCATACAAAACACGCAAAAGATCACGCGCGCCATGGAAATGGTGGCGGCGAGCAAGATGCGTAAGGCGCAAGAGCGCATGCGCATGGCGCGCCCCTATGCCGAAAAGATACGCGCCGTTATCGGTCACTTACATTATGCCCATCCAGAGTATCGCCATCCATTTTTGCTGGAACGCGCGGCCAGGCGCGCCGGCATCATCGTCATTACTTCGGACCGCGGTTTGTGCGGCGGCCTTAACACCAATGTGTTGAAAACAACAATCGGGTTGATGCGTGAATGGAATGAGCAAAAGATCGACATCGACGTGTGTACCATCGGCTCGAAAGGATTCGCTTTCTTAAAACGCGTGGGCGCGAAAATCGCGTCCCATACCTCACACTTAGGCGACGTCCCGCACGTCCACGATCTGATCGGTGTGGTGAAAGTAATGCTCGACGCCTATAGCGTCGGCCAGCTGGATCGCGTGCAGGTGATTTACAACCGTTTTATCAACACCATGTCGCAACAGCCGGCGGTTCAGCAGCTGTTGCCGTTGCCGGCGGAAGAACAGCCGCAGCTTAAACATCACTGGGACTATCTCTACGAGCCCGAGGCGCGCGAAGTGGTTGATGAGCTGTTGACGCGCTATATCGAGACGTTGGTGTATCACGCGGTGGTCGAGAATATCGCTTCGGAGCAGTCCGCGCGCATGGTCGCGATGAAATCGGCGTCGGATAACGCCGGCAAGATAATTGGCGATTTAAAACTCAAGTACAACAAGGCGCGCCAGGCGGCGATCACGCAAGAGCTTTCTGAAATCGTCGGCGGCGCGGCGGCGGTATGACGTCCATGGGTTGTCGTGCCGGGGTTTAGTAACCGCGGGGCCGGCTTTGGTGTAAGTAGACGAATTTGAAATTTGGTTGAGGAATACAACATGAGTGCTGGAAAGATAGTGCAAATCATCGGCGCGGTGGTGGACGCGGAGTTTCCTCGTGACGCCATACCCAAGGTCTATGACGCGCTAAAGGTTACCGATACCGAGATCACGCTCGAGGTGCAACAGCAGTTGGGCGACGGCGTGGTGCGCACCATCGCCATGGGTAGTTCCGAGGGCTTGCGGCGGGGCATGGCGGTGAGCAATACCGGCGCACCGATTTCCGTGCCGGTGGGACAAAAGACCTTGGGCCGCATTATGGATGTTCTGGGCCGGCCGATTGATGAAAAGGGCGCGATCGGCGCCGAGAAGCTGATGCCGATTCATCGCAAGGCGCCGGCTTACGAAGAGCTCGCCGCCAGCACTGAGTTGCTCGAGACCGGCATTAAGGTGATCGACCTTATGTGCCCGTTCGCCAAGGGTGGTAAGGTCGGCTTGTTCGGCGGCGCCGGTGTGGGCAAGACCGTGAATATGCTGGAGCTCATCAACAATATCGCGACGCAGCACTCGGGCCTGTCGGTGTTTGCCGGCGTGGGCGAACGCACGCGCGAAGGCAACGACTTCTATCACGAGATGGCTGAAGCGGAGGTCATCAAGCTCGATAATCTGAGTGAATCCAAGGTGGCGATGGTGTTCGGCCAGATGAATGAGCCGCCCGGCAACCGCCTGCGTGTAGGCCTGACCGGCCTGACTATGGCCGAGTACTTCCGCGACGAGGGCCGTGACGTGCTGTTGTTTATCGACAACATCTATCGCTTCACGCTTGCGGGCGTGGAGGTCTCGGCGCTGCTCGGCCGCATGCCTTCAGCCGTGGGCTACCAGCCGACGCTCGCCGAGGAAATGGGTCGCCTGCAGGAACGCATCACCTCGACCAAGACCGGCTCCATTACTTCTGTTCAAGCGGTTTATGTCCCTGCGGACGACTTGACCGATCCCTCGCCCGCGACCACCTTCGGCCACCTCGATGCGACCGTGGTGCTGTCGCGCCAAGTAGCGGAGCTTGGCATTTACCCGGCGGTCGATCCGCTTGACTCCACCAGCCGTCAGCTCGATCCCCATGTGATCGGCGAAGAGCACTATAAAACCGCGCGCGACGTACAGGCCACCTTGCAGCGGTATAAAGAGTTGCAGGACATCATCGCCATTTTAGGTATGGATGAACTGTCGGAAGATGACAAGCTTACCGTCTCGCGCGCGCGCAAAATTCAGCGCTTCTTGTCGCAGCCGTTCTTCGTCGCCGAGGTATTTACCGGCACGCACGGTAAATACGTGCCGCTGAAAGAGACCATCCGCGGCTTCCGCGGCATTGTCGACGGCGAGTACGATGCCCTGCCGGAGCAGGCGTTTTACATGGTGGGCATGATCGACGAGGCGGTGGAGAAGGCGAAGACGCTTTAATATGCTTAAAACATCCATCCTTGGTTTTTTAAGCCCGGACTCCTGCGAACCAAGTTCGCGCCCGTCCGCGCTTGGTTTTTTCAACGGCACCGGCCGGTGCCGCACTTTGGAGGCTTAACCCATGGCCACGCTACATGTGGATATAGTGAGCGCCGAGCAGGCGATCTACTCCGGCGAGGCGGAGATGGTGTTTGCGCCGCTGGTCACCGGCGAGGTCGGCATCCTGCCGCAGCACACCCCATTGCTTGCGCGTCTTAAGCCGGGCGAGGTGCGGGTGCGCACCGGCAAGGAGGACCTTTACTTCTATGTCTCCGGCGGTCTGTTCGAGGTGCAGCCACACGTCGTTACGGTGCTGGCCGATACCGCTTTGCGCGCGCGCGATTTGGATGAAGCGGTGGCGTTGGAGGCAGTTCAGCGCGCGCAGGAGGCATTGAAAGACCGCCAGACCGACATCGATTACGCCAAGGCCCAGGCGGAGTTGGCGGAGGCAGTGGCGCGCCTGCGCATCGTGCGCAAATTCCGCGAACGGGGCATTAAGTAATCCACCCAATTAAATCTCCGGTGATTTTGCCGGTTTTTTCCGACCCCCCCGCCTTTGCGCGCACTCCGTCTTTGGGGTTATTGTACTTGGCGTAAAACGGATGGTTTAATCGCGTCTGATGAGCCCGTTTTCTAATCTCGAAGTGGTCGTTCTTGCCGCAGGCCTTGGTACGCGCATGAACTCCTCGCGCCCGAAGGTGTTACAGCCATTGGCCGGACGGTGCCTGCTGGAGCATGTGGTAGCGACCGCGAAACAACTGGATGCCCGCGCTATTCACGTCGTGTATGGTTATGGCGGTGATCTGGTGCCGACCACCCTAAAACGTCTCGCGGTGCACTGGGTGTTGCAGGCGGAACAGAAAGGCACCGGTCATGCGTTGCAACAAGCCTTGCCACAAATCGGGGCGGATGCGGTGGTGCTGGTTCTTTACGGCGATGTTCCACTGACGCGCGTGGAAACCTTGCGGCCGTTGCTGGCCGCCGCCGCGGGAAACGCCTTGGCGCTGCTGACCATGGAGCTGGAAGATGCCGCCGGTTACGGACGCATAGTACGGAGTCCTGAAGGCGAAGTGTTGAAAATCGTCGAACATAAAGATGCCACCCCGGAGCAGCGGGCGATCGCAGAAATCAATACCGGCATTTTAGCGGCGCCGGTGAAATACCTGCGCAAATGGCTGGCCGCGCTCAAGAACGACAACGTCCAGGGCGAATATTATCTCACCGATATTGTTGCCATGGCGGCGACGGATGGTGCTAACATTAAAACAGCACAACCGGCCGCGGCGTGGGAAATTATGGGCGTAAACAGCAAAACTCAACTGGCTGAACTCGAGCGCGTCATCCAACGAAATCAGGCGCAGGCGTTGATGGAACAAGGCGTCACCTTTATGGATCCGGCGCGCTTTGATTTGCGCGGCACATTGACCGCGGGCGCCGACGTCGTGATCGATGTCAATGTCGTGATCGAAGGCACGGTACGCCTCGGTAATCACGTGCATATCGGGCCGAATAATGTCATCCGCGACGCCTCAATCGGCGATGATGTGATTATTCACCCCAACTGCGTGATTGAAAACGCGCAGATCAGTGATGCTTGCAGGATCGGCCCGTTTGCGCGCATCCGCCCCGGCACACACCTGGACCACGGCACGCACATCGGCAATTTTGTCGAGATAAAAAACTCCAAAATCGGTCAGGGCTCCAAGATTAACCATCTAAGCTACGTCGGTGACAGCACAGTGGGAAAAAATGTCAACATCGGCGCTGGCGTGATTACCTGCAATTACGACGGCGCCGATAAACATCGCACTGTCATCGGCGATAATGCCTTTATCGGTTCGGATTGCCAGTTAGTCGCGCCGGTAAAGATCGGCGCCGGCGCCACCATCGGCGCCGGCTCCACCATCACCACCGATACGCCGCCCGGTGAGCTGACGTTGAGCCGGGCGAAACAAAAAACAGTCACCGGCTGGAAACGGCCGAAAAAAAACCACAAGGACTAAACGAACGCAAAAACATGGAGAGTTATAAGGTGAAGAACATTTCCAGATTTTTCAAGGCCGCTGCGGCGAATGAAGTGAGGCTATAAAGACATGTGTGGCATCGTCGGCGCAGTTGCGCAACGCAATGTAGTTCCTATCCTGATCGAAGGCCTAAAGCGATTGGAGTATCGCGGTTATGATTCCGCGGGCATCGCCGTGGTCGATGCGGGCAATCAGCTGGGGCGCACGCGCTCGGTCGGTAAGGTGCGCGAGCTTGAAGCCGCGCTCAATAACGGCCACGCCGTCAGCGGTCATACCGGCATCGCCCATACGCGCTGGGCGACGCACGGAAAGCCAAGCGTGCAAAACGCCCATCCCCATATCTGCCGCAAGACCGTGGCGATTGTGCACAACGGCATCATCGAAAATCATGAAGAGCTGCGCCGCAAGCAAATTAAAAAAGGTTATGAGTTTACGTCCGAGACCGATACCGAAGTGGTGGTACATCAAATCCATCAGCATCTGGAAGAAGAGCATGATTTGCTGAAGGCGGTGATACGCACGGTGCAGGAATTAAAGGGCGCCTATGCCCTCAGTGTCATTACCAACCACGAGCCACATCGCCTGGTTGCGGTGCGCCGCGGCGCCCCTCTGCTGGTGGGTATCGGCATCGGCGAAAATTTTGTCGCCTCCGATACCGCTGCGCTGATACCGGTGACACAGCAATTTATCGTGCTCGAAGACGGCGATATCGCGGACGTCACGCGCGACAAGGTAACCATTTATAATGCCAACGGTGAGCAGGTCGAGCGCGCGGTACAGGTGAGCAAACTTTCCGCCGATGCCGTGGAACGCGGCGAATATCGCCACTTTATGTTAAAGGAAATCTTCGAGCAGCCGCGCGCGGTAAGCAACACCTTGGAAGGCCGCATCGGTACCGACCGGGCGCTTGAAGAGGCGTTCGGCCCGCAGGCGAGAGCCATTTTCGATCAAGTAAAAGCGGTGCAGATTATCGCCTGCGGCACCAGCTACCATGCCGGCCTGGTGGCGCGCTATTGGTTGGAAGGCCTGGCGAATCTGCCGTGCGATGTCGAGGTGGCGAGCGAATTCCGCTACCGCAAACACGCCATGCTGCCCAATACCCTGGTCGTGGCGGTTTCACAATCGGGCGAGACCGCGGATACGTTGGCGGCGGTGCAGCAGATCAAGCGTTTGAACTTTGGCCCTACCTTGGCGATCTGCAACGTGCCGGAAAGTTCGCTCGTGCGCGAATCCGAATTAGTGTTGATGACGAACGCCGGGCCGGAGATCGGCGTCGCCTCCACCAAGGCGTTCACCACCCAATTAGTCGCGCTCATGCTGCTGACCATTGTGCTCGGCCGCCGCCATGGGATGAAGCCGGAACTGGAAAAACAACTGGTGACGCAATTGCGCCACCTGCCGGACAACATCGAGCAGGCGTTGCAATTGGATAAGGACATCCGCCAACTGGCGAGCCAGTTTGCCAACAAACAGCATGCGTTATTTTTAGGCCGCGGCGCGCACTATCCAGTGGCGATGGAGGGCGCGTTGAAGCTTAAGGAAATCTCTTACATCCACGCCGAGGCCTATCCCGCCGGTGAACTGAAACACGGGCCGTTGGCGCTGGTCGATGCCGACATGCCGGTGGTTGCGGTCGCGCCGAACAATGAGCTGTTGGAAAAGCTTAAATCCAATTTACAAGAGGTGCGCGCGCGCGGCGGGGAATTATTTGTTTTCGCCGATAGCGCCGGTGGGATAAAGCCGGACAGCGGCATCCATGTATTGCGTGTGGCGGCGACGGAAGACGCGGTCTCGCCGATAATATACACCATTCCTTTACAACTACTGGCCTATCATGTCGCGGTACTTAAAGGCGCGGATGTCGATCAACCACGGAATCTCGCAAAGTCGGTGACGGTGGAATAGTGAATTTTTAGCAGGGTGATGAAAAATTCGTTTTTCATCACCCTGCGGTGGCCGCTCCTGCGCATGCTGCGATGCACAGGGATGTGCGAGTGTCCTTAAGAGGCAGGATGCCGAAAAGGACCGCTCGGCCGTGCCCTCCGTCCCGCCTCCCGCGACGCACAGGGATGTGCAAGTGTCGCGGGAGGCAGGACGCCGGAAGCAACCGGCATTACTACTTCCCTGTAGGGCATGGCACTTGGGCTTCCTGCCCGTCGCGGTATGCGGTATAACGAAGATTAGCGACTCAGGTCACGCTTGTTCTTCCAAAGAAATAAGACGGTCGCGGTGCATAGCAATAGCACATAGGTTTCCGGACCAATTACAAACGCGCAACCCTGGCGGTGCTGTAAACGTCCTATTGGGGGCCTCGATGAAGATGACGCTTTCGGTGTGCTGGATCGGCATCTTGTTAGCCGGCTGCGGCACAGTTCCTCGACAGGAGGCACCGCCTTCGCTATTTGGCGCGGCGACGCCTGTGGGTTTTCCATCGACCGTGCGCTCGCTCGCCGTGGATCGACGCTATTATGCAGCCCGTGCGCACGAAGCGCAGCGGCGCGTTCGCGCGGCTGCGGCGGGCGGCACCATCAACATCCTCGCCCTGTCCGGGGGCGGTGCCGGAGGAGCGTTCGGCGCCGGCGCGCTGGTCGGCCTGAGCCGCCGGCGCGAGCGCCCGCAATTTGAAATCGTCACCGGCGTCAGCGCCGGTGCGATTATCGCCCCGTTCGCTTTTCTCGGGCCTGCCTGGGACGCGCAACTCATTGAGGCTTATTTAGGAGGCCGCCTCGAGCACTTGTTGCGATTACGCGGCGTCGGCGTCCTCTTCAGCCCCGGTCTGTATCAACTCGAACCGCTTACCGAGCTCGTCGATCACTTCGTTACCGACGAGGTGATCCAGGCGGTGGCGCACGAGGCCGCCAAAGGTCGACTGCTTCTCGTTGCCACGACTGATCTCGACAAGGAAGAAACGGTGATATGGGATATGGGGGCAATCGCTGCCCATGGCGGCAAGGCGGCACGCACGCTGTTCCGCGACGTGCTGGTGGCTTCGGCCAGCATTTCAGGCGTCTTTCCGCCTGTCATGATTCATGTTGAGGATGCCGGCACGTCATATGATGAGATGCACGTCGACGGCGGTGCAACCGTGCCTTTCTTCATTATGCCGGGATTTTTCAACATCTTGCCGAGCGAACCAGACGGGCTCAAAGGCGCGAATGTTTATGTGCTGATCAACACCCAACTGGGCGAATCACCGCGCACGACGCCAGTTGAACCGATTCCGGTCATCGCGCGCAGCTTTTCGGCAACCTTGAAGCACATGTCGCGAGAGACTCTCGGGCTCACCGCTGCGTTTGCGCAGCGACAAGGCATGAGTTTACGCTTTTCGGAAATCCCGGTTGATTATCCTTTTCAGGGGCCTCTCGACTTCCACGCATCCAACCTGCAGGCGCTATTCAATTACGCGGCCGAGTGCGCATTCGAAGGGCGATTATGGACAACCATCGATCAAGCGCTGAATCGCGGCGAAAGAGCAGCGCTGGATCGGGCCTCAAAAGCACAGCGGCAGGTGCCAGGGCAGACGGTGAAATGCCCGCTGGACGAACCACCCAATCCGGTTCAGCCGAAGTAGGCCTGGCATACTTCCGCGTTCTGCGCCAGCTCGAGCGCACATTCGCCCGGCGGCAAAATGGCGGTTGATTCCGTCTGTTTCTCGGTCGTTTTGACCGTACTGCCCCAAAAAACTTGATATTGTCCCGGCAAATGCAGGAAACATGGATCCTCGCGTTAACTACCATCCTCTCATCTATACTTAAATCAAACACTTCCCCCGATTAAGCATTACCATCACTACATTGGCAGGCGCGATCTTAAGGATTAAAGTCTTTGTTGGAACTATAGGTGGCCATGATGGCGCAATTGGATACCCGGCAATTATTAAAATCGGTAGCAAAGCTCATAGAAACGCCGGATGTGCGCGCTTTGGAGTTATCGTTAATCGCGACGCTAAAGGAAATCATTTCCGCCAAAGCAATCCGGTTTTGCCACATCCACGAAAATCCAGAGGTTCCTAGACAAAAAGTAGTTGTATACATAGATCTATCAGATGCAAAAATCTTGGAAAATGAAAAATACGAGGCGGTTCCGCTCGAAAGTGACAAGGCTCTGCTCGAATGCTTGGAAAAAAAACAAATAGTCGTTGATACTCAAGCGAAAACGGGCATCCGCGTTATTCACCCCATAAAGGGAGCAAGCGGGATTTTCGGGTTCTTGGTCATTGAGTGCGAAAAGAATAATCCTCACGATCAGGAGCTTGTCTCTATCCTGCTCGGATTTTATAAAAACTACGTTTCATTACTCAACGACAACCAGCGTGATAAGTTAACCGGATTACTTAATAGAAAAACCTTTGATGAAAAGGTGTTACGAATCATCGCCTCTCAACGTTCTTCACCGGTTCGCGCCAGTGACGGCCGCGGAGATTATTGCCTAGCTATGCTCGATATCGACCACTTTAAAAGGGTCAACGACAAATTCGGCCATTTGTACGGCGACGAAGTGCTGTTGCTGTTCGCGCAGGCCATGATCGAAGCCTTTCGCGGCGGCGACTTATTGTTTCGCATCGGCGGTGAGGAATTTGTGGTCGTTTTAAAAGATGTCGATTTAAATCGAGCGCTATTGGTGCTCGAACGCTTCCGTCAGACCGTTGAGGATTCTCGCTTCCCGCAAGTCGGAAAAATAACCACCAGCATAGGCGCCTCTTTGATTACCGGGGCGGATCTACCCGCTACCGTGATCGACCGTGCCGACCAGGCATTGTATTACGCCAAAAGTAATGGGCGTAACCAAGCCTGTGCTTATGAAAACCTAATCATCGAAGGAAAATTGAAGATTTCAAAAGATGAAAGCAATGCCGAGCTGTTCTAATAGCAAGCCACTCTAAAGCCATTTCATGCAGGGATACAACAAGAATCAGCCATACAATGACGCGAGAGCGGCCACTGCAGGGTGCTGAAAAACGAGTTTTTCATCACCCTGCTAATTATCTATCCGGGTATAATGATGAACAAAATCGAGGAGACTGGATAATGGGCGCGCATAACAAGGTCGCCATCGTCACGGGCGCGGGCACCGGTATCGGCAAGGCGGTTGCGATCGCGCTTCTCAAGGACGGATATCGCGTCGCTCTTGCCGGGCGTCGCCAGGAGCCCTTGGAGCAGGCGGCCAAGGACGCCGGGCCATCGGACAAACAGGCGCTGGTGGTTCCCGCCGACGTGAGCGATCCCCCATCCGTGCGCGCCCTGTTTGCGCGCACCCAGCAGGCGTTTGGCCGCCTCGACCTATTGTTCAACAATGCCGGCATCAGCGCCCCCGGCATAGCGCTCGAGGAGCTTCGCGTGGAACAATGGAAAGCGGTGGTGGACATCAACCTCACGGGCGCGTTCCTGTGTACGCAGGAAGCGTTCAAGCGCATGAAGGACCAGGACCCCCGGGGTGGGCGCATCATCAATAACGGCTCCATTTCCGCCCATGCGCCGCGGCCCAACTCGGCGCCTTACACCGCCAGCAAGCATGCAATCACCGGCCTCACCAAGTCAACGTCACTGGACGGGAGAAAGTATGATATCGCCTGCGGTCAGATCGACATCGGCAACGCGGCGACCGACATGGCGGCGAGAATGGCCCAGGGTATCCCGCAGGCGAACGGCGCGATCGCGGTCGAGCCGCTGATGGACCTGGACCATGTCGCGAGTGCGGTGCTCTACATGGCCAGCCTGCCGCTCGATGCGAACGTCCAGTTCATGACGATCATGGCGACCAAGATGCCCTTCATCGGCCGCGGCTGACGACGCGGAATACAACACAGGGTCAGACGAAGTCGATGACCATGGGGTAGCACGCTTACATCACTCTGGGCGGAATAAAAAAATCACACGGCAACCCTATCGGGGAGCAAGCGATCGAACTCCTTCTTGACCACCGCGTAGCATTCGCAGACCTGCGCCTCCACGCCCGGCCGATCGACCACCGTGATGCGGCCGCGGCTATAGTGAATCAAGCCGCGGGCTTGCAGTCTGCCCGCCGCCTCGGTAACACCTTCGCGGCGCACCCCCAGCATGTTGGCAATGAGTTCCTGGGTCATGGTGAGCTCGTTGGAGGCCAACCGGTCCAGGCTTAACAGCAGCCAGCGGCAGAGTTGCTGTTCCACCGAATGGTGCCGGTTGCACACCGCGGTCTGCGACATCTGGGTGATCAGCGCCTGGGTATAACGCAACAGCAAATGCTGCAGCGCGCCGGCGCGCTCAAATTCTCTTTTTAGCGCCTCACCTTTAAGCTCAAACGCGTGGCCTGCGCTTTGCACGAGCGCGCGGCTGGGGGTGGTGTCTCCGCCCATGAACAAGGCGATGCCGACCAGCCCTTCATTGCCGACCACGGCGATTTCCGCCGAGGCGCCATCCTGCATGAC